>JADFYA010000517.1:945-2054 GCA_015233285.1 Deltaproteobacteria bacterium
GCTTTTGGAAGAATCAGGGAATTGATGTGCAGGTCATTAATTTTACAACTGATCAAAAGTTTACTGATGCTTTCGAAAACAAGGCGATTGATATTGGCATCGATATGATCGGAGACTGGGTGGGCATGTATCAAACCGGTATCTCAGTCAAAATAATCTGTGAAACGGATTGGTCGAATGGTGGAGATAAAATAATTGCCAAACAGAATCTTGACTTAAGCAAGATGAAAGGCATCACAATTGGAGTGTACTTAGACAAACCTGCGGTAACATTTTTTCTTAATCAATATCTGTCTAGTCACAACCTCAAGTATACCGACGTCAACATTATTGAGTTGCCGCCGGAATCGCTCGCAAATAACTTTATCGCCGACAGGGTAAAAATGATAGTTAACTATGATCCCCAGGCCCTGCGAGCCGAGCGAAAAGGAAAAGGTCTGGTGGTGGCCACCAGCGCTCTTTATCCGGGTTGCATGCCCGAGGGCTTCGCCATTCTAACCGACGTCTTAAAAGGCCTGCCGTCGAATGACCTGGCCAAGATATTTAAAGGTTGGACAGCGGCCGTGAAATGGATCAAGGATCCCAAAAACTGGGCAGAATATCAAGATATTTTGAATGCAAAGACATTTCAAGGTGAATTACCTTATTCTGAAGATGACTTGAAGTTAATGCTCAATGCCGTCACGATCCATGACGTCCCAACTCAGTTAGCCAGAAACAAAAATGGTGGCGGGTTGCAAACCTACCTGGATAAACTTAAGGGGTTTCTAGCCTCTAACGGCATGTTGAAAAAGGACTATCGGCCGGAAGATATTTTCAATAACGAGGCAATCATGCATGTTCTTACATCAGCAAACTAAGCCTATAACCATTCACTCGTTCCTTCAGTGACCGCGCTCTCAGGTGTAACTTCCTCACACCGGTTATCAGCATGTACCTTCAGCCGGTGGTTAACTAATCGCGGTGTTTCTGTCGGTTCCGTCTCAATGTCATTAACTTAAGCCAGACGCAAGCCAATGTCGAGACCCGGTCGTGAATTTAGAATCGAGAAGTAACGTTCCACAATTCGTGAGTTGATGTACCAAAATGATTGCGTTGGCAATTTTCTC
>JADFYA010000518.1 GCA_015233285.1 Deltaproteobacteria bacterium
CTCCTGACCATCCCGCTGACACGTAACATGCCGTATTTCCCAGGGCACTGCCCTGGGCTAACCTAGAGCGCCCCGTTGGGGCTTAATCGGAATGGTCTATTTTAAAAAAAATTAGCTCGTTTGTCCGAACCCTTAAGTCAATGACATTGCGTTGCCGGTTGCTTGTTGCTCGTTGCCGGTTGTCTTGACACATGTAACCAGCGACAAGTAACAAGGCAAGCATGCCACCTCTAAAAAGAACCATCATGACCGGTCGAAGTATATCTTGTGCAGCCAAAGACCACCTGGGTGGTCCGGTTAGAACTCTTTCTCTTGAGACATAAGGCGCTCCAGGTTTCCACTCAAAATCATGGCCAGGTCATCCGGATCCAACCGGGCCGCCTTCATCTCTCGGTAATATCTGGCCGGTCGAATCAAGGGATAATCACTTCCAAACAATACCTTGTTTGCCCCGACTATTTTGCATGCAAATTCAACAATCTGTGGTAAATACAAAAAAGGAGACGCGGCCGTATCATAATAAACATTTTTCAACATTTCCGGCACCTCCTTCTTCAGCAAACCATAGAAAAACAGCCCCCCGCCCCAATGGGCGAGGATAAGTGTATTTTCCGAAAACGCCTTCACCAGCGAGTAGATATCCTTCAAAGACATGTCCGCCTTGCCGGGATAAGAATGTCCGATAGATTCATTCGTGTGGATCAGGAGAGGCCAGCCATAGGCTTTCAACAATTCAGCCACCGGAGTCAAATTCTTGATCATTTCATCCATCGACCCGGCCAGATATAGGGCCAACTCCCCTGCCCCTCGGGCCCCGGCAATCAAACATCGCTCCGTCTCGTTGGCGGCTTCTTTAGACAATGGGTCAAAGCAGGCCATCGGAATCAATCGCCCGCCGGATTTCTGAGCCGACTCCAGGACATAATCATTTGACTCCCTGGCCAGCCCTGGATCGCGCCAGGGGAAAGAAAACACCACAGCCCGCTCTACCCCATCCTCACCCATGGTCGTCAACAGATCCTCCGGCCCGACCATCCGGGCTTTTTCGTTCTGATAGATCCACTGGAATTCGTCTTCGCCCTTAAAGAAGCGTTCCCTATCCCGGCGCACCTCAGGCAAAAAAATGTGCGTATGAACATCCCAAATCATGATCGCTCCCAATTTCCTGATTCAACCCGATCCTGAATCCTGATTACATCAGTCCCTTAAAAAAGCCGCCGTCGACCTGGATGGTGGCGCCGGTAATATAGCCGGCCCGTTCCGAAGCCAAAAAGACCACCATATCGGCCAGCTCTTCCGGTTTTCCCAGCCGGTTCAAGGGCACTCGAAGTTCCCAGTCCCCAATAATCTCCTCCGGCGTCCGGTTGGTCCCTGCGGCCAATTCTGCAGCCAGGCTCCGGACTCTTTCCGTCATGGTGTAACCAGGACACACATTATTCACTAAGATATTGTACTCAGCCAGTTCCTTGGCCAGGGTCTTGGCCAACCCAATGACTCCGGAACGGACCGCATTGGACAAAACCAGTCCGTCAAGCGGTTGCTTAACTGATATCGACGTGATGTTGACGATTCGGCCCCAGCGCCCTTTCTTCATATAGGGTACTGCCTCCCGGATCATCATCGCCCCGCTCAAAAAATTGAGCCGAAAAGCCTTCAGCCAGTCGTCCTCAGAAAAAGACATAAACATACCGGGCGGCGGCCCCCCGGCGTTGGTCACCAGGATATCCACCCGGCCAAATTGCTCGGCGGACTCTTGAACAAATGCTCGGGCCTGGTCGGTATCCATCAAGTCGGCGACCATGGTCAAGACAGTCGCTCCGGTGTTTCTTTTGATTGTTTTGGCGGCTGCTTTGAGATTATCAGCCGACCTGGAGCAAATGGCGACCCTGGCCCCTTCATTGGCCAGAGAAGCGGCTACGCTCAAGCCCAGCCCCTGACTGGCTCCAGCCACCAGAGCAACTTTCCCTTTTAATCCCAGATCCATCTGCCGCTCCATACCCTGATTCGTAACCCAACAATCCAGCCGCGGCGTTCCAAGGTCTTCTTTCCCC
>JADFYA010000519.1:0-428 GCA_015233285.1 Deltaproteobacteria bacterium
GCCGGGCCGGGTAATTGGCTCGGATCTAAAATTGACTTTTTCTTAAAATTAATTATAATGCACGAGTTTCCTCTTAGTTTCTTGACCGTCAGCCTCACCCGAGGCAGGCTCCTTAGCCCCGACCATCAGCGCCTGTCGGAAAGACGGGGATATGACCCGGCCATTTTTCCGACAATTGTCAAACCTAAAACCAACCCGATTAAATCAGTTCAGAACTAATAATCAGACGAGGCTTTATGAACGATATTAATGGCATGACCATCGTCACGGTGGATGATAGCCCCCCTGTTTTGGCCCTCATTAGCGGTATCCTTCAGGTCCGCGGATACACCAAGGTTCAGTGCTTTTCTTCTTCAGTAAAAGCTCTCGACTATGTCCGGAAGAATCCTCCGGATCTATTGTTGCTCGATCTGATTATGCCGGAATTG
>JADFYA010000519.1:506-936 GCA_015233285.1 Deltaproteobacteria bacterium
GGGCGACAGGGATGAACAGACTTTGAGGGCCTGTTTTGAGGCCGGAGCGATTGATTTCATCGGTAAGCCATTTGGCCCGGCCGAGCTCTTGGCCCGGATTAAGTCCGCCCTGTCCCTAAAAAGAAGCAACGACCAGCTCAAATTCCAATTGTCCGAGATCAAAATTCTTAGTGGGCAGGTCCAACGCGATCTGGACCAGGCCGAAAGAATATTCACCAATATCATCCAGCGGGAGGCCCCTGATGCTCCTAATGTCAAATTCATGATATCTCCAGCCGAGCATGTAAGCGGCGACGTCCTGCTGGTCGCCTCTACCCCGATGGGGGCGCAGCATATTCTGTTGGGGGATTTTACCGGTCACGGCTTGTCGGCCGCTATCGGCGCCACCACGGTGGCTAATGTATTTAACGCCATGTCTGCCAAAGGGAGA
>JADFYA010000519.1:1054-2040 GCA_015233285.1 Deltaproteobacteria bacterium
TGCTCAATTGCGGCCTGCCGGATGTCTTGGTGATCGGCCGGCATGGGGGACTAAAGAGACGAGTCCCGCCCATAGCCACTCCCCCCGGCCTGGCCCCGGTCAATGACAAATACGACACGGTTGAGCAAATTGTCGTAGAAGACGGTGATCACATTTATGTTTACTCCGATGGACTGACCGAGGCTAATAACCCCCAAGGTGAGATGTTCGGCCAAACGATGCTGGAAAAGGCCCTGGCCGGTGCCGCTGATGCCGACCAGGGGTTTGATGCGATACAAGAGGCCCTAAAGGTTTTCCGCTCCACGGCGGACCAAAAGGATGACATTAGTCTGGTCGATATTCGGTGCGATGTGAAATTTCCCCCTTATCCCCCCGGCCGCGTATATCAAATAACTCAATTCGAAGCCGCAGATTGGCAGATTTCCGTCAATCTTACTCCGCCAAGATTGACCAACCATAATATCGCCGTAGTTCTGTATGAGATGATGGTGCAAACCAGGCATAGGACGGATATTTGTCTGGTTTTATCTGAGCTTTATAATAATGCCCTGGAGCATGGGCTGTTGGGTCTGGATAGCCGGCTTAAAGCCACGACAGAGGGATTTTATAACTACTATGAGGACTTTCGCAACCGGCTGGCCACCCTGGACCAAGGCAGGATCAGAGTGGATGTTTCATGTTATTGTCAGAGTAAACATGGAAAATTGGATATCCGGATGGAAGATTCCGGTCCGGGATTTGATTACAACCAGGACATTTGCCTGATACCCGACGGTGTTACTTTTTGCGGCCGGGGCATAGCCCTGGTCCGTTCTTTGTGCCGAGCCCTGGTCTACCATGCCCCAGGGAACAAAGTCGAAGCGGTTTACGCCTGGTCGGACCAGACTGAGGAAACTGAAGCCGCGTCTGGACCGGTTGCCTCCACATAGCCTCCAAGTCATTGACTTAAGGGGCAGGGGCATCGGATCCTATCTAAATAAATAGTC
>JADFYA010000051.1:0-10997 GCA_015233285.1 Deltaproteobacteria bacterium
TGGCCGGAGGTCCTGAATAAGCTCATCGGCGGATAGTTTTCGTTCGGCTCGGGGCTTGAGTCGCATGAACAGAATGCCGGAATTGGTACTGGTAATGCCTCCCCTGGCCCCCGCACTGGAAAAAAAACCTTCCACATTAGGGTCTTCTTTGACGATGGCGGCCAGGGCCTTTTGACGCTCGACCATGGCCTCGAAGGAGATACTTTCCGCCGCCTCGGTCAAGGCGAAGACCTGGCCGGTATCCTCGTTAGGAATAAAGCCCTTGGGAATAATCTTGAACATGTAGACCATGGCCACCAGGACCACCAGGGTAATGAACATGGTGAAGGCCGGATGCCGCAAGACCCATTTCAGGCCGCGGTCATAGACATGAAGCATGCCGGAGAAGGCTTTCTCTGATATCCTATAGAACCGGCTCTGCCGGCCCTCGGGCGTGTGCCTAAGGAATCGGCTGCACATCATCGGGGTGAGAGTCAGAGAGACAAACCCGGAAAATAATACGGCCACGCCGATGGCCACGGCAAATTCTTGAAACAACCGGCCAATGATGCCGCCCATGAATAACACCGGGATGAATACCGCAGCCAGAGAGATGGTCATGGACACGATGGTGAAACCAATTTCCTGGGCCCCGTCGATCGCCGCGGTGAACTTATCCTTACCCATTTCCATGTGCCGGACAATGTTTTCCAGCATGACAATGGCATCGTCGACCACGAAACCGACCGACAGGATCATGGCCATCAAAGATAGATTATCCACGCTGTAATTCAGGAGATACATGAACATGAAGGTCCCGATTAGGGACATGGGGATGGCCAGGCTGGGGATGATAGTGGCCGTAAGTTTTCGTAAGAACAAAAAGATAACCAAGACAACCAGGCCCAGAGCCAGAATCAGGGTAAATTTGACTTCATTCACCGAATCCCGAATGGACTCGGACCGGTCATACAGCACGTGAAGTGAGGCGGAGGCCGGAATCTGCATCCGGAAGGTCGGCAACAACTTTCTTATCGCCTCGGCGATTTCTATGGTATTGGTTCCGGGTTGCCGCTGGATGGCCAAAACAACGGCCCGTTTGTCGATGTACCAGGCCGCGGTTTTGTCGTTTTCGACGCTGTCAATGGCCTCCCCGATGTCACGGAGCCGGACCGGCTGGCCTTTGCGGTAGGCCACGATTACGGGGTTGTATGCTTCCGCCTCGTTCAACTGCCCGGTGGCCTTGATGGTGTAAGTTTTGTGCCGGCCGGAGAGTATCCCGGTGGGCAGGTTGACGTTGGCGCTCTGGACGGCCCGTGAGGCTTCGTCAATACCGATACCATAAGCCGACAGGGCCGCGGGGTCCAGCCTGACCCGGACGGCATATTTCTGGGCGCCGTAAACCAGCACCTGGGCCACGCCGCTGATCGTCGAGATGCGCTGGGCCATGACCGTTTCGCCATATTCATCAATGGTATACATCGGGAGGGTGTCTGAGGTCAGGGCTAAGAACAAAATGGGTTGGTCCGCCGGATTTACTTTTCGATATGATGGTGGGGCCGGCATGTTCTGGGGCAACTGATTTGCGGTCCGGGCAATGGCCGCCTGGACATCTAAGGCAGCCGCGTCAAGGTTCCGGCTGAGATTAAACGTCAGGGTAATCTGGGTATTACCCAGGATACTGCTGGAGTTCATCGAATCCAGCCCGGCAATGGTTGTAAACTGCCTTTCCAGGGGGGTGGCCACGGCCGTGGACATGTTTTCCGGACTGGCCCCAGGCAGACTGGCGGTGACTAAAATGGTCGGGAAATCCACATTAGGCAGATCGTTCACCGGCAACAACCGATAACTCTGGATGCCGAAGATCAGGATGGCGGCCATCAACAAGGTGGTCATCACCGGTCTGGTGATGAAGGTGTAGGTGAAGTTCATCGCAGTTAATGATCCTCAGGGTTAAGATGTGGCCATCGAATTTAAATGCAACGTGGAAGACGTAGAGAAAACGAATGATAGTGCGTGGGACCTTTGAGGGTTGTGGAATATTCCACTAAGAACTCCGTGTCCGCCCTGCTCTCCGCGGCCCGGGCCTGTAGCTTTTTAGTGCTCATTCTTGCCGCCTTTGCCCTGGATTGGAGGAGTTGCATTCTTGATTTCCACCCGGGACCCGGGGATGAGACGCAGTTGCCCCTCGGTGACCACTGTCTCGCCGGGCTGGACACCTTTATCGATGACCGCTTCGCGGCCTTGGGTCTTGCCGACCACCACCGGCCGGACCTCCACGGTCTGATCAGGTTTGACCACAAAGACAAATTCTCCTGATTGCCCGGTTTGAACCGCCTGTGAAGGAATGACCACGGCGTTGGGCCGGGAGGTAAGTCGCAAGATGACATTGACGAACTGACCCGGCCAAAGCTGTTTGTCCTCGTTGGCGAATTTCCCCTTCAATCTGATGGTCCCGGTTTTGGTGTCAACGGCGTTGTCGATGAAGGCGATCACCCCTTCAAATGGTGGATCCTGACTTTGGGGTGGCTTGGCCTCCAATTTAAGCGGCCCCTTGGCCATAAATTTCATGATGTCCGGAAGATACTGTTCCGGCACGGCGAAGTTAACATAAATTGGCTGGATCTGATTAATCACGACCATGGGGTTGTCTTCATTGTTTTTGATCATATTTCCGGCATAGGAGCTCAATGACCCGGTTTTGCCGGTGATCGGCGCATAAATGTAGCAATAGCTTAATTGCAGACGGGCGTTATCGATGGTCGCTTTGTCGGCCTTGATGGCGGCGACCAGGGCCTCATAATTGGACTGAACCTGATCCAACTGCTCTTTGGCGATGGCTCGGGTAGTGAACAGCTTGGTGTAGCGGCGCAAATCTTCTTCGGCTTTCTTGAGCAAGGCCTGGTTGCGGTCCATCTTGGCCAGAGCCTCCTTTAAGGCGGCATCACCGGGTCCAGGGTCCAGAGTAAAGAGCAACTCACCCTGGTTGACAAACTGGCCTTCCTGGAAATGAACCTTTTTGAGTTGGCCGACCACCCTTGATTTGATCGACACGGTGGTCAGGGCCTCGACATTTCCGATTGCTTCCAACTGAACCGGAACGGTCTTGGAAATAGCCTGGCCGACCTTCACCGGGACTGCTTCTGGGGCCTTTTTCTTAAACTGGTCAGGTTTTTCGCTATTGCAGGCGACAATAAAGCTCAACCCGACCAGCAGCAGACTAAATGCCGCCCAGATAGAATAGCGACCGGCCCTAAGCCCCTTCATGTCACAACGTTTCATGGGTTCCATTTTTGATCTCAGGTTGATTTTCGTTGCCGCGCCGAAGATGGGGATGCCGGGTATATTGATCAGGCATGGTCCGGTCCGGCGGCGTCCCGGGGTGAATGCGAAACCAGTGTCTTCATATCAGGTTTGATTTAATTTTTCAAGTGACTATCCCGGCTGCTTCCTAAGGGGCCGAAATGAGCTCATTTTAAAACATAAATTTTAAACGTTTGTTTGAATTTGTCAACATTTTTCTACCGGCAATGATCCGAACAAAGAAAAATTATAGCAATACATCAAGTTGCCGTTATTTTACCGGACCCATAATAAATTTACACCACATCTTCGCGTATCCTCCTGGGGTGATTATGAATTCCAATAATTCATTTGGGTTTTTTCCATTGACTGTCTTAAAATAAACAATTAAGTTAGATCCGGCTTCGATTAGATGTTAACATTTTGACGGGAGACACAAATGGAAAAGTTTTTGTTTATCATGACAAAAGGCTTTGAAAAGTCCGGCGGAGCCACCCGGGCCATGCAGTTTGCCGCCATGACGGCCCGCAAAGGCCTGCCTGTGGACGTCTTTCTAATTGATGACGCCATCCATTGGGCTCAGCTAGGCCTGGCCGAAGGCATCAGATCTTCAACGGGAGAACATATGAAAGATCTGTTGGACGAACTCGTGAGCAAAAAAGCCGTTATTCACGTTTGCAAAGCTTGCGCCGATAAGCGCTTGGTTTCTCCAGAGGATCTTATCCCTGGGGCGAAGATTTCCGGAGCGCCATTGTTGGTTGATATGATGACCAGCCCTGAGTATAAGGTATTCAACTTCTAAGATTCTAAGAACCGGAACCGCACCTCACCTGGCGACGATTATAATTTTCCGAGATCATGGATGACCTGTTGCCGCCTGTTTTCTCCGATTAGCCGGCAACAGGTCTCTCAAAAAGTGTCAAATGTATTCGGGCGCAACATTGTCTCAATTGGGGCGGCGGATGTCCGGTCATCCCGGCGGAATGGGAAGCTCGCAACATCTCAGGCAGCCCCATTGCCCCCAGGGCCGACCGCAAGGTCCCATTCCAACACCTTGTTAACAGGAGAACTATTTCTTGGATGTGTTTGAAGGGTTTCCCACTGAAAAACTGCCGGGCTGGAAGGTATCCCCCATGGCTTCGGGGTGGCGCGTCGGGGCGGCCATCCAATATATAGTGAAACAACACGGAAAAGCGATAGCCATCTATCTAATGGGGCTGTGCCTGTTCCTGGGTGGGCGGTTGGCCGCCTATTATTTAGCCCCTGAACGCTTTCAACTTTTGCCTTGGGACAGTGGCTGGTATGCCGGCATCGTTGATTTTGGCTATCACTACAATGGTGACCCCAACCTTCAGCAGAACGTGGCCTTTTTCCCTCTTTTTCCAATGCTCGGAGGTCTGGTCAAGGTTATATTCGGATTGAGCACCGCGCACAGCCTCCTGCTGACAGCGTTTACGCTCTCCCTGATAACAGCCGTAATGCTGTATCAAATCTTTGCCAAAGTGTGTGAGCTGGCCAACCCCGGAATTGCTCTTCTTTTCTTTTTTACCAACCCGTTCAGCCTGTTCCTTTTTTCCGGCTACGCTGATTCGGCCTGGATCTGCACCATCGTGCTGGCTATTTACTTTCTCGAAATCAAAAAAAACTATCTGGTGTCAACGATTTTCATCAATCTGGCCTCACTCTCCCGGCCCTATGGAATTCTGGCCGCGGCTATTCTGTTTATCTTCCTGGCCCGGAGAGTCTGGAGCTTCTACCGTGTTGAGAAACAGCCAACTGCGGCCGGAGTTGAACTAAAAAACTTGTTCATATTTTTACCTTTAACGGCTGTGGCATTGCTTTCCTACCTGATCTACTCCGGGATTAAATTCCATGACCCTCTCGCCTTCCTTCATGTCCAATCCGCCTGGCACAAGGATTTGTCTTCACCTCTCAGTCAGTTATTTCAACTGAATTTCTTAAAGTACATAGTCAGGGCATTGATCATGCAAATTCCGGGAAAGAACATCACCCTGGCCAGTCCGATTTGGTGGGACGCGCTGGCCGCGCTAATATGTTTTAGCTGGCTCTTGGCCTTTGTCATTGATTCAATATACCATGGGACTTTCGATATCGATTCGGTAGTCGCCCCGGCCCTGCTCATAAATTTGTTTCTATGGTATTTCAGCAGGCATGAACCATGGGTGGCGGTGGTCAATGCCGGACGATATTTCTTGCCCGTGTATTTGGGGGTGCTCATCTGGTTGTTCAAATCCATTAAGCTCAATGAAAATATAATCATCAGCAACCGCTCCTCCAAGGAGAGAGAAGACCGCCGGAGTAGCTCAAGCTTACCCGAAAAGAGGCTCAATTACCCAATGATCCTGGTCATCATGTTGATATTGGGCCAGAGCATCTTGTCCGTCATGTTTACCGTCAGGTTTTACTGGGGAGAATGGATCTCGTGATTTTCCCAAGCGGACCAACCTTATGGTCACCCCCAGCCCCACTTGCCCGGATTGACAAGGATAGTTATGAAAAATGCAGACAAAACAAAAGAACAACTTATTAGTGAAGTTAAATCATTATACCGGCGAGTGGCTGAGTTGGAACTTTCAGAAACGGAATGCCAACGTAATCACAAGGAACTGATGGAGCTTAACCTGCAAATGGAAGAAGCGTTGAATCACGCCAATCGGATCGCGGCGGAAGCCCAGGTGTCCAACGTCGAGTTTAACCGCATTTTCAATACGGCCACCGATGGGATGTGTCTGATTGACTCCGATTTCAATATAGTCATGATCAATCAAATGCTGCTTAAGCTTCTGGGAATAAACGGCAATGAAACAGTCAATCGCAAGTGCCATGAAGTCCTCAGTGACTACCAGTTATGCCACACCCACCTCTGTCCTCTTGTCCAAATTCGAGAGGGACAGGATCGGGTGGAATACGAAGTAGAAAAAACGCGTTCTGACGGCACAAAGATTCCTTGTCTGGTCACAGCCAGTTCTTTCCGCGACACTGACGGCTCTCTCCTGGGGATGGTGACTAGTTTTAAAGATATGTCCCATCACAAACGAGCCGAGGAAGAAAGAATTTACCGGGAAAAGCTTCAAGCTGTTCTGGAAATTGTGGGCGCCGTTTGTCATGAACTTCACCAACCGATGCAAACTATTTTGGGGTATTCAGATTTGATCTTGATGGATATTCAGGAGGACAACCCCCTATACGAAGACTTGCAGATTGTCCGAGAGCAGATTGTGACCATGAGGGATTTAACCAAAAAACTACAGAAAATCACCAAGTATGAAACCACCGGTTACGCCGGTAAAACAAAAATTATTGATATTGATAAGAGTTCCACATGATGGCAGTGTTGCCGCTTTTTTTAGAGTTTCCACAACCCCGGCCTTTTCAAACCACCTTTGTGATCCCGAAACAACCAACCAAGACCACTACTTCTTCTCAGCTTTTTGGGCGTCAGCCTTTTTATGGGCGATTTCCTCACTGATCTTGGCAACCTTGGCCTTATCGATAAAACCCCAGACCTGGCCGGCCTTGCGCACGTTCATCATCATGATCAACTGGGCCGCTAAAGTCGGGTCCAAATCGGATAGCAGCGGGCCGGCCAATTCCGGAGGAGTCTGTTCGTAAATCTTGGCCAGGCGGGCGAGTGTCTCATCATTGTGAGGTCCTTCTTTGGGCTGTCTGACTTCCTTTATTTCCTTCTTCTTGGCCGCCAGTTCATCTATCCTCTTTTGGATTTCAGCCAGCTTATCCAACAAGACCTTAATATCCGCCCTGACCTGCTGCATCCTGGTCTCGCGCTCTGCGATCTTTTCCTCTTTTTCCCTATTGTCCATAGCCAGTTTTTCTTTGGGCGTCAGGGAATAGGCCGGCGTGGGCGTAGGCGTCGGCGTGGGCGTAGGCGTCGGGGTCGGGGTAACAGGGCGCTTCCTCTCCGTCCGCGCGGCCTTGGCGGGTGCCGGGGATGGTTCCGTGCCGTCGGCCAGGTCCACCGGTTCCCGTATGGTATCTTCTTCCTCCTGGGCCGGCGGACTGGTTGGTTTCGGGGTGGGAGTGGGTGGGATAAGAATTCTTTTCTGGATCTCGGCCTGGTGGGCATTCTTACGAGCCGGGGCCGTAGTATGTTTCTTCGGAGCCCTGGCTGGGGCATGCTTTTCCTGAGCCTTGACCGTAGGAGGTTTTTTCTGGGCCTGGCTGGTGGGGTGCTTTTCCTGGGCCTGGACGATAGCCGGCTCTATCCATTCATCCACCCTGAGGCATCGAGGAGCACCAGGGGAGAAAGACAACGGAACCAGGCTTAAGCCTGAAATAAGTGCTAATATGGATGTTATTTTGCGCATGGTGTAGTTTTTATCTATCGGGTTGCGGGGATTAAAGGTTTCCGGCCGGCCGGATTCATCTTCTCCGGTCAACATCCCTTTCCAGGATTCTTTGCTCCTCCGTCAGGTGCTCCAATTTAGCTTCCAGGTCCCACTTGACTTTGTTTAGCCGGGCCTCTTTTTCAGCCAGTTCCTCTTCTTTTTTTTCAAGATCTTTAGAGCGCTCCCTCAATTCCGAATAAGTATAGTCGGGAGAGGGTGTCGCCGATGGTCCGGCGGCCGATTTAATTCCTTTGCCCTTACTTGGGCTTGAGTTTGTCTGCCCATGGCCGGCAATCGGAGGAATACCCGGCCTGTCTCGTTGCCATGTGGCCGGGAGCAAACCGCGGACCAGGTCCGGAATTGGCACTACCTCCCTCAGTCGATCGAAAAATTCAAAGGGGGCAACCCATATGGCCCCGCCGATGGCGGCGGAGACGAACACAAAAAGAGATATAATCAAAGTTTTTCGCATGGTTATTCCTGACGCGGCCATCGGCTCACTTGCCGAATCTGGTGATGGCCACTTCATCGAGCAGCTTGGTTTCTTTCATGTTCTGTTCCTTGCGCCAGGCGGTGAATTGATGGGCCTTGAGAGTCTCCAGAATTTTTTTCTTCTTGGTGGCATCAATCAGGTCCTGCCGGCACTTTCCTTGATATTCTTGAGCTTTACGGATAGCGTCCATTTGCTCGAGCAATTCTTGGCTCAATCGGCGGAAAAAGTTTCGATAGATGGTCAATTCCGCCAGATCGACACCCATCTGTTGTTTGACCCGGTATTCTTCAGTGTAGCGGGTCTCCATTTCTTTCAGGGCGGTCAGCTTGGCCTCTTCTTCTTGAAGCATCCTGGTGCTTTCGGAGAATTTTAAAAGTTGCTGTTCTTCCTCTTGGATTCTCAGCCGGAGCAACGTTTCTAAGTTAAAGCGAAACATGGCGGTAGCACCTCGCATTCTTGAAGGCGTCCATCAGGGTGGGATTATTTGGATTGGCCGCTAACCCCTCCTGGTATACCTGGCGGGCCAGGTCAATATCGCCCAGGTGTTCAAACGATGAGGCCAGGTTAATGTAGCTGATGACATTTCTGGGTTCTAAGTCGATGGCCCGGCGGAAATGAATAACGGCTTTGGGGTAGTCGCCTTGTTTAGAGGAAATCAGCCCCAGGTTGAGGTGGCCAATGGCAAAGTCATCCATCGCGGCCACGCTTTTCAACGACTCCTCCAGGGCATCCTCCAACCTGTCTTGCTTAAGATATAATCCAGCCATATTGTTATGAATTTCATGATTATTAGGATGTATTTCCAGGCCCCGCCGGAGAATATCCTCAGCCTCCACCAGATGGCCTAACCGGTAATACAAAAATGATAACTTGGTCCTGGCCGGTAGGAAATCCTCCCGCAACCGCAAAGTCCGTTCAAAAAAGGCCGCCGCCTCATCCACCCGGCCCTCTTTCTCCGCCAACATAGCCAGGTTGTAGTACGGGTCTGGCAGGCTGGGGTTGGCCTTGATGGCCTTGTTGAAGTATTCTCTAGCCTTAATCAGCTCGCCCAGATTGTGATACATCGCCCCCAGGTCGTTCAAGGCATGGGGCCTATTTTCCATGGTATAGACCGACA
This sequence comes from Deltaproteobacteria bacterium, assembly GCA_015233285.1. The sequence continues at coordinate 9,260 of JADFYA010000051.1, forward strand.
TGGGCAGATAGATCTGTTTGTTCAGATACCGTTCCAGCAGATCGAAGTACTTATTGTAAGCCTCCAGGGCCTCCTTTTCTCTCCCGGCCTGGGCATGAAGCCGTCCCAGATCAAAAAAGGCGTCCAGATAATGGGGACAAAGGAAGATAATATCCTCCAGGGCGGCCTGGGCTTCATCAAGCCGATTCAATTTAGTCAGGGCCACGGCCAGGGTGTGGTACATATCGGTAAAAAAAGACTGGGCAAAGTCGAATCCCGGCTGAGCTTTCAACAGGGAGATGGCCCGGCGGGCGGCCTCGATTGACTCTTCGCTCTTGTTGTCCATGAATTTAATTTTACATAAATTATAATATATAAAAGGATTATTGGGATCAGCTTCCAACTGTTTTTCCAGCAAAGCCGTGGTTCGGGCACATTTCTTGTCCATCTTGTCGTTGTCTAACGCATAGCCATAGTGATACATCCGGACGTCCGAATAGGGAACCGGACCGGTGAAGATTAGTTGATTATGGACGATCCCCTCATAATGAATGCCCTGATGGTTGCGGAACAACCGGATGGTGTTCATTTTAGAGAAAGATATCTTGTCTCTCAGTTGATTGAATAAGATAAAATATACTCCGGCGGCGCCGATGAGTTTGGTTAAGGCCCGCAACTTGTTATGATCATCGGGTTCCAATCGCTCATCCGCATCCAAAATCAGAATCCAGTCACTGGTGGCATACGATAGGGAATAATTCCGCATCTTAGAGAAGTCATTTTCCCAGGGGTGATGATAGACCTTGGCCCCGAATGAGGCGGCGATCTCCGGAGTCCGGTCGGTGGACCCGGTATCCACCACGATGATCTCATCCACCACGTCTTTGGCACTGGCCAGGCACTGGGGCAGCATGATTTCCTCATTTTTGACGATCATGCACAGAGAAATGGTCCCTTCTTTGTCTCCTTCCGTAACGGGAAGCGGGGCTTGGTCGACCCCGGCCAACATCTGGGATGGTTGGGCAGCCACAGCCGGGCCACGCGACTGACCTGTCCGGCGAATGGCCACTCCGGCCGGGCCGGGGGCTGGAACGGAGGCCATCAAAGCCGAATCAGCCGTTAGATCGACCGAAATACCATCGGCAGGAGCCATTATGGCGGCCAGGCCCACGGGATTGGGGGCTTGCCCCTCATCTGATCCGGTCGGCTGAGAAATAGACGAGCTTTTCAGTTGGCCCGCCTGAGCGCCCGAGATTGGATTCTTTTTGCCCTTGAGTTTGTCTTTTTTGCTCTTCTTCATCCCTGTTTCCTGCGAGGGTCATCTGGAAGTGATGACAAATTTTTGTACCGGACCAATGGGTGAATGTCTTACCGGGGTTCACCCGGATCACTTATATGCTTCATCGTGGTGCCTGAGAGCATGAAAGGTAATCTTGTTTTTCGTTTCGTCTATCTCGAATATCAAAACAAAACTACCCAGGTGAGCCCGGCGCCTATTTTTTAGCACGTTCCGTAATGGTTTATAGTGGTGTGGGTTTTCCAGAATTTCGTCTATCTTATCCTTTAACCGCTCCTGGAGATCGAAATGGGCTTTGATTTTTTTCAGGTCTTTCTTGAAATCCTCCGCGTAGTCGTCGCTGTATCTACTCATCTTCCCACACCGACTTAAAAAACGCCTCCCTTTCTTCCTTGCTTCGACAGGTGATGACATGTCCTTTCTTGACTTCTCTGTCTATCCTTTCCATTTCGGCCACGAACT
>JADFYA010000051.1:11131-13823 GCA_015233285.1 Deltaproteobacteria bacterium
TCTATGGTTTTACCAAGCATGGCTTTGCTCCTTCCCCCAACGGCTATATTTTTTCGGTCGCGGCGCGCTGTGCTGGTTTTACCCCACCAGGGCGCTCAAATCATTCACACACTGATCAAAAGTAACTTTTTCATTGACGGCCTGGATCAGAAAGCCATTGATCCGGTCAATCATGGAGATGGCATGGTCGATGGCCGGGTTGGAGCCCTTGACGTAAGCGCCGATATTGATAAGATCCTCAGATCGCCGGTAGGTAGCCAGGATGTTTAGGAGCCGCCCCGAGGCTTGCTTCTGCTCGGGCGTGACCACGTCGGACATGACCCGGCTGACGCTGCTCAAAACGTCAATGGCCGGATAGTGATTCTTGGCCGCCATCTCCCGGGTGAGCATAATATGACCATCTAGAATGGCTCGGGCGGCATCGGAAATAGGCTCATTGAAATCATCGCCCTCGACTAAGACGGTGTAAATACCGGTAATGCTGCCGCCTCCCTCGGAGACGCTGGCCCGTTCCAGGAGCTTCGGTAAGAGTGTAAACACGGTGGGCGTATAGCCCCGAGTGGTGGGCGGTTCCCCCACCGCCAGGCCGACTTCCCTCTGGGCCATGGCAAATCGGGTCAAAGAATCCATCATCAACAAGACGTCCTGACGGCGGTCCCTAAAATACTCGGCAATGGTGGTGGCGATGTAGGCCCCCCGCATCCGGACGAGTGGAGCTTGATCCGAAGTGGCACAGACGACCACAGATCTTTTTAATCCTTCTTCGCCCAGGTCTTTTTCGATGAATTCCCGAAGCTCCCGGCCGCGCTCGCCGATCAGCCCGATGACGTTGACATCCGCCCTGGTGTTTCGGGCCATCATGCCCATCAGGGTCGATTTCCCCACGCCGCTGCCGGCGAAGATGCCCATTCTCTGGCCTTTGCCCAGGGTCAACAGGGAATTAATGGCCCGCACTCCAACGTCCATGGGCTGGTGAATCCTGGCCCGCCGGAGGGGGTTAAGCGGCTCGGCGTAAATAGGGTAACGCGTTTCCGGGACTATCGGCCCCAGACCGTCAATCGGCTCCCCCAGGCCGTCTAAGACTCGTCCCAACATGGCCGGCCCGACGGGAATAGTCGCCGCCTCTTCGGAATGAACAATCCGGCAACTGGGCGCCACCCCTTTAAGATCCCCTAAAGGCATTAAGACAATCCGATTCTCTTTGAACCCGACAACCTCGGCTTTGATGGGCGGCCCGTCATCCATGGGATAAATATAGCAGGCGCTGCCCACAGACACACCGGGGCCGTATCCTTCCACAGTCAAACCGATAATCTTGGAGACCCGGCCGATAATCCGGTAAGTCATCAGGCCGGCCACAGCCTGTTGATATTTGTTAAAATCAATGGCCACATCCATAGGTTATGCTCCACCGCTGTCCGGGGTCAATTGCTCCCGAAGGACCCGGTCGACCTCTTCCATATTCAAATCCATTTTGGATTCCACATCGCCATAGTTTGATTCCACAATGATGCTGCCCCGGCTCAGGCTGGGGTCGGGTTCAAATGACAATCGTTTGACGTTTTCCAAACTACCGAGCAACTCATCATGATGCTCTTTGGCTATGTCAATGTCTTGTTGACACATCCTAATCTTCAGGTTTTCCCGGTCCACTGCTTTACTGGTCGCGAACCGAATGACGCTCATCACCGTCTCTGGGGATTCCAGCTCCCGGTGAAAAATTTTCCGAATAACGGCCAGGGTCAGTTCCAAGATATCCTTTTCGACTCGCCGGATAATGGTTTCTTTTAAGCCGGCTACTTCAACGGCCGCCTGGTTGAACGCCGCCACCGGCGCGGTTAACTGGCTAACTCCTTGATTAAAGCCGTCCTTATAACCGGCATCATATCCCGTTTTCCGGGCTTCTTCCTTAATCCGTTCCGCTTCCGCCTGGGCCTGGTGGATGACATCTTGAGCCAGCCGGGTTTGTTCCTTAATTTGCACCTGAGCTTGTTCGTGAATCTGGCGGGCCTTTTCTTCCGCCTGAGTCAGGATAACAGCAGCCTCTTCCTCGAACTTTTGCTCAAAAGTATGCCGCCGCTTCGATAGGTCATCCTTATCCTTCAGGAAGACAAAAGGGACTTCGCCCGTCTCACGGTGCGCGGCCTCTGCCGTCGGCTTCAATTGAGACATCCGCAAAGCCTCAAACCGTTGAGTATCTTCCTTATCGGCTTTAATGACGGAGCCGCTGCTCACCCTGGTGACGGCCTCATCCTTAAGCTGAAAACCGTACATCGCGACTTTGTCTGAATCTTTGGCCTTAATTATTCTCACGCCTGTAGCTCGTTTCTGGTTGCTGGTTGATGATTATAGTTTGGTCTACCAGCCAGGGTTATTTCGTTTTTAAATTATACCACTAAAGTGTGAAAACAGATATAGATTTTATGACAAGAGTCCAAGATTCAAGCGGGCTTTGGGCATTTTCTGCCAGTGCAGGTTACGGGGCCGTCGTTATAATCGGTTGGCTGCCTACTACCCATGGTGAGCAACCTGCAACAGATAACGAGCAACCGGCAACCCGTAACCCAATGTCATTAACTTAAGGTCAAGTGGGCTCATGTGTTGGTGGAAGACAAAAAGACTGGCGAGCCTACTTAACCGTTAGTTGTACAAAATAATTTTCTTATTTCTTGGCACACTTTTCTATTGAAAA
>JADFYA010000520.1 GCA_015233285.1 Deltaproteobacteria bacterium
TTCTTGTTGATGGGCGCCTTCAACGAATGATCAGTATCGCTTAGCATACTCGTCGACCGTTTCCGACTTAAGGGTCAATTCTTTCTTCTGGGCAAAATTCAACATATTTCGGACAATAGAGGCAGCTTTTGAGCCACTCTTCTCTATGATATCCAGGTAATGATAAATCTTGCGTTTCGTCAAAAACTGCTTGACCGCTTCAGCCGGCAAACCTAGTTCGGCCAACAATTCTTTTGACTTTTTGTTCTCTATGTTCAAAGCCATTTGGATCAATTGACAACTTTGAAGTATCCCGCCCAGGGGGTTATTGATTTCGTGAGCCATCCCCGAAGCCAGTCCGCCCAAGGAAGCCATTTTTTCCGTCTGAATAGCCATGTGCTCCAATTTGGACACCTGGGACACATCCCTAACGCGAAAAATGACGCGCGGCGTCTGATCAGTCGATAGAGTGTAAGCCAAAATATTGATCAACCCCGGAGCCCCATCAGGAAAGATGTACGGCTCTTTATTTCTGACCTCTTCGCTCCCATCAGCTAAGACATTATGGAAAATCGGCTCATACTTGGCTATGCCCGGTACGGAGGCAAACAAATTGTTTCCCAAGGCCTGCTCCTTGGTCACTCCAAAGATTTTCGTAGCGGCTTTATTCCACAGAAGTACTTTACCTGCAGCATCCACGGTAACCAGCGCTGAAGGTTGCGAATCTAAAATAGCCTCGATGTGCCCGACTAAATCCTGGGGAAGCGACGCCGGACTGTGACCCAAAAAGGAGCCACTCTGACTTCCAATTTCAATTAGATTATTAGGAGCCGTCGTCATGAGTAATTCCCTTTGGCTGTCCGGTTATGATTAACAGTTGACCATTGACACGCGACGCGCAGGCCAAGCCCCGCCGGATAGTCTGTACTTCGAAAAGGCCCAAGGTTGTAAACCATCTTCCCCCAAAACAATGGTAAACTTAATTTGACGCAATATTTAAGGTTTGATCCAGCTTCAACACCTTAAACAACTGCACCAGTTCCGGCTTGGGGCAAACAACCCGAAAGGTTCCTTTGTTACTGGTAATTGTTTTAAGGCAAGAAACTATGCTTCCAATACCGATTGAGTCGATACTGTTCACATTGCTCAGGTCCAAGACAAATGCCGTCCGCCCTTCTTTCAGAAAACGGGAGACTTCGTCCCGTAGTTCGTGGGCAGTGGAGGCCAGAATATCAAAGTCCGGGGTCAATACGGTCTGATCACCTTGCTGCTTTATTTCGATCATAAAAGTTCCTCCATCTTCATCGTCTATGGACCATTGAATAGGTTAACCTGAGTTCGACGAGTATGCTAAGCGATACTGATCATTCGTTGAAGGCGCCCATCAACAAGAAACTAATAACCGATAACCGGGTCGCCTCCAAATATAACAATTACAACTGTTCAAGGTATATAGCCAGGGCCATTAGGGGATATCAATAACAGGCACAGATCGTCTTCCAGTACAGAGTTGCCGGTAAAAAAATTTAATTCCGAGACAACATTGTCAAGTATTGTTTCAGAGGAAGAATCATGATGTCTTGTTAATTGTTCCATCAAGCGGTTATTCCCTAACATGGTCCTCCGGCCGTCCCTAGCTTCAGTCACGGCATCAGTGCAGAGAAATATTCTGTCGGTTAAAGAGAAAGAAATCTCCGTTTGGTCAAACTGAGCGTCATCAAAAAAACCGATGGCATGGCCAGACAGATTGAACTCTTCCACTCCATGGCCTTGACGCAATATTTTCGGCAAAGGGGCATGACCGGCGTTGGCACAACTAAGCCGCATCGCGTTGAAATCAAGTAAACCATAAAACAAGGTGACGTAGAGCTCTATCCCGTCAAATTCGAACTGTTCCTTACGAAACTCCCCGTTTAATTGACTTAACATCTCCACCGGTGACCTGGATCGGACCGAACCATCTGTCAGGCGTTCCCGAGCCAGTTTGTAAACAGTCTGTTTAATAAAAACCGTAACCATGGCGGCCGGGACACCGTGCCCGGAAACATCC
>JADFYA010000521.1 GCA_015233285.1 Deltaproteobacteria bacterium
TAGGCGGAAGATGATACAAGGCCATGTTCCGCTCCACATTCTCCACCACCACGATGGCGTCGTCCACGACCATACCGATGGCCAGAACCAGGCCGAACAGAGTCAGCAGATTGATGGAGAAGCCTAAGGCCAGCATCCCGGCGAAGCTGCTGATTAAGGCCACGATGATGGCCGCGGTGCAGATGATCGTGGTCCGGAAACTCTGGAGAAAAAAGTAGACCACCAGCACGACCAGGATAATGGCCTCGATCAGGGTATCTCTTACCTCATCGATGGACAATCGGACGAAATCGTTCGTATCCAGGGCTATTTCATAGTCTATTCCGGCGGGAAAGCGCGATTTCATATCCGCCAGAACTTGACGGACCGCCTTGGAGACGATCAAGCCGTTGGCCCCGGCCTGCTGATAGATGCACACAAAAGTGGCCGGGATGCCGCTATATTTACAGTTCATGATATACTGCCGCAGACCGACCTCGGCCCTGGCCACGTCTTTCAGGCGGACTATGGCGCTGCCGTCCTGGTTGGCCCGGAGGATGATGTTTTCATATTCCGAGGGTTTGACGAAAGGACGCTGGGTGACCACCGGGAGAGTCAGTTCAACCGGATCCTTGGTGGGTTGCTGGCCGAGCTGGCCGGTCCCGAAAAGGGCGTTCTGGCTGGCCACGGCTTGCTGGATGTCGCTCGTGGTGATGCCTAAGGAAGCCATCCGTTCCGGGTTCATCCAGATGCGCATGGCCTGATCCGGCACGCCCATGATGGAGGCTTGGCCCGCGCCGGGGACCCGTTTGACGGCGTCGAGGACATAGACATTGGCGTAGTTGGCGATGTAATCGGGGCTGTACCGGTCACCTTTGGCAAAGACGGCCACCACCATCATGATCTGAGAAGATTTCTTCTGCGTCGAAACGCCCTGCTGAACCACCGCGGAGGGGAGCTGGGACGAAGCCAGTTGAACCCGGTTCTGCACCTGGACCTGGGCGATATCCGGGTCCGTATTCAGTGAGAAATACACGGTCAGGTTCATCATACCGTTTGAGGTGCTGGTGGAGGACATGTACAGCATGTTGTCCACGCCGTTGATTTGGGCCTCGATGGGCGCGGCCACGGAATCGGCCACGGTCTGGGAATCGGCCCCCGGATAGGTGGCTGAGACCGTAATCTGGACCGGGGTGATCGTCGGGTACTGCTCTATGGGAAGGACAGTCATGGCCACCAGGCCGGCTAAGCAAAACACGATGGAGATGACTGTGGCGAAGATCGGTCGCTCGATAAAGAACTTGGAGAACATGCTTAGGCGCCTCCTCTACTTGCCGTCCTTGGTGGATTTATCTTTTCCCTCGGCCGTGGCGGACGGAAGAGCGGTAGCCGTGGGTGTAGCCTTGGGGACATAAGGCTTCACCGAAACCACCGCGCCCGGCCGAAGGGTGAGGCCGCCGTCCACCACCACCAGATCCCCGGCGTTTAAACCTTCATTGATGAACCAGTCCTCTCCATGCCAGTCGCCGACCGTGACGGGGCGTAATTCAATCTGATTTTTCGTGTCCACGACCCAGACGAATTGCCCCTTGGTGCCTTGTTGCACGGCCCGCTGGGGCAGCAAAACAGCGTTGGGACGTGTGGCGCCTAACAATCGGACCTTGACGTATTGGTTGGGCCGGAGGACCCGGTCCGGGTTTTTCACGCTGACCCGGAGGAGAAATGTCCCGGTCTGGGGGTTAAAGGAAGGTTCGGCAAAGGTAATCCGTCCGGTGTAGGGGAATTTGGACCCGTCGATGAGAATGACCTCCACCTCAAAATTCATATGCGGCGGTGGTTTGAGAAGTCCTTTCTGGATATCGTCGTGAAACCGGCGCATTTGGTTTTCCGACAGACTGAAGTTGACCCACATGGGCGAGAGTACGGCCACGGTGGTGAGTTGGCTGTTTTGCTCGTTGATATAGGTGCCCTCTGTCTGTTTGGCGTAACTGGTGACGCCGTCCACCGGTGAAATGATGGTGGTATAGGAGAGATTGAGTTTGG
>JADFYA010000052.1 GCA_015233285.1 Deltaproteobacteria bacterium
TAAACCAAGGGGGATATAATGAAATTGTTGAGATTATCGGGAGTAGCTTTATTAGTCGCGGGGCTGGTAGCGGCTTTCTCCGGACCGGTCCTGGCTCAAGGGACGGCCTCACCCCAAGAGATCGTTAAGAAAGTCCAGGAGGCGGCGGCATTTCTGGGCAAATCCGGTGAAAGCGGCCTGGCCGAGTTCAATAAGAAAAAATCAAACTGGGTCTGGAAAGACACCTATATTTTTGTTTATGATTGCGGGAAAGGAACCATTGCCGCCCATTCCCAGCAACCCGGGCTGATTGGTAAAAGACTGGCGGGACTGAAGGACATCAAGGGAACGCTTTTTTTTGTTCAGCTCTGCGAGGCGGCGAAGAAACCCGGAGGAGCCTGGGTGGAATACTGGTGGCCAAAACCAGGCACCATGGAACCATCTAGAAAGATCAGCTTTATGCTCCAGGCCGGAAGTTCACCTTACCAGGTCGGGGCCGGAATTTATGATGACAAGATGAGTCTCGACCAACTTGACAAGGTGGTTAAGTAGAGGATATGACCGAGGCATTAGTGTTTTGGAGAAGTGATTGTGGTAAACCGGAGAGTCTATAAAAAGATTAGGAAAGTAACCGGTTAGATGCCGGGGAAGGACAGGTCGCCGAAGATTTCTTGATAGACGGCATCGTCTGCGGCCTGGCAGCGGTTTCTTAACATACTATATTTTTTAAGCAAATCCTCACATTCCGGAGTCAGTTGACTACCGCGGCCGGATTCGGTCATGAGCAATGGGAAACCCAAACGCTCCTCGGTCAGCCTGATTCGGCTCCACAAGCCCCGGTAAGACATCCCCAACTGCTGAGCCGCCTTGTTCATTGAGCCCAGGTCCCGGATGAGTTCCAGGATCCGGAAACGGCCGGGGCCAAAAACATGCTCGTTCCGGTCGTTTTCCAGGCGGTAGGTGGATCTGAGGTGCATGGTATCCCCAAGATGTCATCCGGGTTGCGGGTAATGTCATTGATCTATTTGTCTATATAGTTGTCTATGAATTTCGATAGTTGTCTATGAATTTCGCTCAAGGTGGGCCGCATCTTCAGCGGGGGCGCCATCTTGAGATAAAATACATACCATACTTTGAGCCGTTAGTCAAATTAAAGTTAGGGAAGGCTCACTCACCGTATTCCGCGTAAAGTTAAGCCATGAGAACCACGTAACCTTGGCGGAAGGCGTCCGCTGGGAACGGATCGGGATGACGCCGGGCAATTCGGTGGCTCCAGCGGAATGACCGAAACATTAGCGTTCCGGAAACGGCGGCCCGGCGTCATCGAGTTGCCTTTTAAATTTAACCCGATATTGTGGTGCTATCGTTTTTTTGATCTAAAAGACGAGATATTGTTGACAAGAGTATGGTCCCGGCCCATAAATAAAGTCTTTGCCCGGAGAGCATGATTTCCCTGGTGGTTAAAATTAAACATAGTCGATCAGAGGAGAATATGACTGGCAACATCATGAATAACATCTTGATAGTGGAAGATGACAAAGAATACCAAATGATAATCCACCGCTTCCTCTCCGGTATGGGGTATTTGAGTGAACAGGTTGCCACCTATGAGGAAGCCAAAACCATATTGGCCCGGAAATCGTTTGATCTAGTTATATCGGATATTAATCTTGGCTCGGACAAAAATGGATTGGAATTAATGAAAGACGTGCAGCAGGAATGCCGCAGTCTTGATTTCATGATCATGACCGGCTACACCGCCGAATATTCCTACGTCGACATTATCAGGGCCGGGGCGGCCGATTTTATCCCCAAGCCGGTCCAGTTTGAAGAGTTGGAGGCCAAGCTGAAGCGTCTGGAACGGGAAAAGCAGACCCTTCGGGCCCTGGAGGTAACCAGAAGAGATCTGATTATCGGGACTAATATAAACACCTGCCTGGTTGAGTTGTCCAGGTCCCTATTGTCCCAGAAGACGTTTGAGGAAATGTCATCTCTATGTCTGGAACATGCCCGATACCTTACCGGAAGCCCAATAGGTTTCGCCGGATATATAGACCATCATACCGGTCAGCTTCATTGCCCGACGCTTTCTGAAGATGTTTGTTCGAGCCACCCGATTAGCCACGAACCTGTAATTTTCAAAGACTTTACCGGTCTCTGGGGCTGGGTTTTGAAAACCAAGGGATCCGTCTTGACTAACTCCCCCGCCGATGATCCCAGATCCAGTGGGACACCGGAAGGGCACGTCCTCATTCACAGGTTTCTCTCCGCTCCAGCTTTAGCCGGCGAAGAAGTGCTGGGGCAGATCGCATTGGCCAATTCCGACCGGGATTATGCCGAGCCCGATTTGTCAGTGGTGGAAACTATTGCCGGAATTTATGGACAGGCCATTCAGCGGAAATGGATGGAAGAGGAGCTAAAAGAAGAAATAGCCCGGCGGGCGGAGGCGGAAGCCGAGCTGCGAAAAGCCCACTCCGAACTGCAGATTCTGCTTGCCGATAGGAATGCCCGCATCAGCCAGGCCGGCGAGTTACTGAAAAAAAGAGTTGAACGGTTTAAGCAGATTACTGATGAAGCATGAAGGTAATTCGGGTGCGGCATCATCTGAAGATTCATCAGCCTCCAACTTGGACCAGAAGTTGGCTGGGCTTGTTTCACTTCGATGGCGAGGGAGGAACCATTGCCTAACTACAACTTGAGAAACAGGTTTAAAGCATTTCTGTCGCGATCCGTTCGTCGGGATCCTGGAGAATCGGATTTGCCTCCGGAACCGCCGGTTGACTTAAAAGAAAAAGTGCCTCAGAACGACAACCCGTCCGGGGAGTTGTCCCAGCGGGCCTTGTCCATTTCAGAAAGGTTGGGCCGCCTTAGGGAGTTGTTTTCTTTTAGTCCAGGGCTCGAGTCGAGGCTGGAAACGGCCACTTCTATCAAGGAGGTAGTGGCATTTGTCAATGAAGTGTTGTTATCCAGGTTCAGCATGCTCAAGGAAATTGGCCTATTGAATCCCGAGTCAGCTAAGGCCTTGGAAGCGATAGGCAAGGCGCTGGAGACTGTCCGGGAAAAGAAAGAATTTTCCGATAAATTACTTCAAGAAAACGAGTCGTTGAAAAAAAAGCTGGAGGTGCTGGAAGCTCAACATATCACCCCAGGGGTTATCACAGACAGGGAACTTCGGTTGGAAAAACAACTCAGTTCCATGCAAAGGCGGGAAAGGGAACTCAGGCTGGCCCTAGACAGAGCCAATAAAAAAATTGTCGCCTTGCGCCCTACCCAGGAGTTGGCCAGAAGTTTAACTACCAAGAATAGCCTGCTGACCGCCAAACTTGAGCACCAGTCCGGCCTGATGCGGTCATTGACCGCGGATAACCAGAAGTATCAAGACCTACTAATCAAAGTTCAAAACCTTAGAGAAGAAAACCAGGAGCTGAAAAAACAAATTGAAGAAAAGCCGGGCATGTTTGGTCGGATCAAGTCAATTTTCTCCCACGATAGTGCTTTGAATGAGTCGTTACATAGCCTGATCAGTAATCATGACAAGCTAAATTCGGAGTTGGAGGAAAACGAGTTGATTCTCGAAAATATTCAGCCACCGGATTCCGGTTCCGGTTTGGTGGATGCTTATGATAGACTAGACGAACAAAACATTGCCTTGAAACGCCTGGCGGCAGCCAAAGCTTCTTTGGACAACCTGGTCACTAACCACCAATCCGGCAAACAGAATCTTGGCCAAATCATCCAACATCTCCAGGCTGAAAACCAGAATTTGAAACAAGCCCTGACCGCCAAACAAGAAAAAATCAAAATCCTTAAGATCGATCCCGCCCAACAACAACTGATGAGAAAGCTCGTGCAACTAAAAAATGAATATAATCATCTACTCATCCAATTCAAGACCAGGTCGGAGCTTGCCGAACAGTTGGAGCAAGAGAGAGCCGGACTATTGGCCAAATTGTCCGAGCAAAAGGCATTAGTTAGAGAACAAAGCCAGTTAAAAGCAAAAGAAGAGTGCGTTAAACGACTGGCCGACTCAGCCAGGCAACTGGAGGCCCAATATAAGTCTTTAAAGAAGAAGTATCTCGATTTAAGCAATGAGAACCAAATAACTTTGACGGAAAACACCATCCTGAATAGAAAGCTGAGTAAAGTTACCACCGAGTATGACGCCCTGATCAAGGAATATGAAAACATATTTCAAAGTATCCAATGACGGTTGCCGGCATATTAATCCCTTAACGTGTTGCGAACCTTGGACGGTGCTGAGATCCTTGATTATGACCGCGGCTGACGCTATTGAAGGATAAGGTATGATTGATAAAATTTCGCAAGAAGCAGATACATTCGAGATTCTGGTTGTCGATGATACCATCCTCAACCTAAAATTAATGACAGACATTCTTGCAACGCAGGGCTATCATGTCCGTTCTGCTTCCAGTGGCCACCAGGCCCTGAAATCTGTGGCAATTAAAGCGCCTGACCTGATCCTGTTGGATGTGCGAATGCCGGAAATGGATGGCTACCAGGTTTGTCAACACCTCAAGTCTAACAAGCAACATAGCGGAATTCCAATAGTTTTTATTAGCGCTATGACCGATGTGGCGGACAAGATCAAAGGCTTCAAAGCGGGGGGGGTTGATTACATCGGCAAACCATTTGAAGTGACGGAAGTTTTGGCCAGAGTGGAGACACATCTAACTTTGCGGCGCCTGCAAAAACAACTGGAGGAACGAAACATTATGCTCCAACAAGAAATTATTGTGCGCGAGCAGACCGAAGAAGAGTTACGGAAGCACAAAGCCCAACTCGAAGAACTCGTTGAGGAGCGCACTGCGGGTATCAGAAAGATCAATGAAGAGCTGCAACATGAAATCACCGAGCGTAAGCAGGCCGAGGAAGCCTTCAAAAATCTGATCTATAGCGCTCCCATTGGTATCTTTGTCGCTCAGGACGGTAAATTTAAGCTGGTTAATCCCGGCTTTCAGAAAACGACTGGTTACAGCGAAATAGAATTGATTGGAAAAGATTCGCTGTTTTTGGTTGTTCCTGAATTTAAGGAAATTGTCAGGAACAAATCGACTCAGATGTTGTTGGAACAGAGCACCTCCCCCTATGAATACCAACTCATAGATAAGAATGGAGTAATTCATTGGGTGCTGGAAAGAGTTACATCTACCCTTTATGGTGGGGAAGAGGCAATTTTAGGGTATTTCATGGAGATAACTGAGCGTAAGAGGGCAGCAGATATCTTGAATGCCTCAAAGGCCAGGTACCGTGAAATACTCGGTCAAACAGAAACTTCATGACCTCGGACGGCCTGACCTTTGCCGTCCCCGTTATAGAATTAATAATTGTTAGCACCGCGAATATTCTTTTGAAGACGGACCTGAGACTATTTCCCCTTGGATTCGGTCTTTGCCGCATCCAGAACTCGCCTGACCGTCTCCGCCATCTCATTAATCCCCAAGGGTTTCCTCAGCAATGCCACTATCCCGGCGTCTCTAATCTGATCCAGGCCGGTTATCCCGGCGGCGCCCGTATACAAGATGACCGGCAGTCCGGGACGGATCCTGACCACCTCTCGGGCCAAATCCACCCCGGTCAGCCCCGGCATGGTGTAATCAGTGACCACCAGATCGAAATCATCAGGTTGGGATTTGAAAGATTCCAGGGCGATCAGGCTGCTTACTTCGGATATCACGGTATACCCTAATCTTTCCAGGGACATCTTCCCCCAGCGGGCTAATTCTGCTTCGTCATCGACAAACAGAATTTTCTCCGTCCCTCCGACGACGGTTACAGAGACTTCTCTGGACTCCTCAAATATACCCCCCTGGTACTTGGGCAGAAAAATGGTGAAAATTGATCCTTTGCCCGCCTCACTGTGAACATCGATAGCCCCGCCGTGACCTCTGACGATGCCGTCCACTACGGCCAGGCCCAATCCGGTCCCTTCACCTCGTTCTTTGGTCGTGAAAAAAGGATCAAAGATGCGGTCCAGGATATCGGGGTCGATCCCCTGCCCGGTGTCGCTTACGGTGAGTTTGATGTAGGGCATGGGTTTCAAACCGGGATACAATGATATTGTTTCCGGGTCGAGATAGACTTCAGATAGGGTTACGTCCAAGACGCCGTCATTTTTCATGGCGTGAGCCGCGTTGGTACACAGGTTCAGCAAGATTTGATGGATCTGGGAAGGATCGGACAAGACCGTGCTATCATCTTCAGTAATATTTTGATGGAAAGCAATGGTTGACGGCAAAGAAGCCCGGAGCATCTTTAAAGCTTCCTTGGCGATCGGGCCGATTTGGACCGGTTTCTTTTTGCTTTCTACCCGGCGGCTAAAGGTCAGTATCTGGTTAATCAAATCCTTAGCCCGGTGGCAGGCCTTAACCACCAGCTTCAAGTCTTCCGGGCTGACTTGTCCCGTCTCTGCATCCAACTGGGCTAACTGGGTATAACCAACTATTATTCCAAGAATATTATTGAAGTCGTGGGCGATCCCTCCGGCCAGAGTGCCGATGGCTTCCATCTTTTGAGCCTGGCGAAGTTGCTTGGCCAAAATTACTTCGGCGGTGATATCACGTTGCATACTAATATAATTGACGATTCTACCCGCCGAATCTTTTATGGGCGAGATAGTCCCTTCCACCTCAAAGGTATCCCCCCTCTTGTTCCTGTTGGCTAAATGACCCTTCCAGACCTCCCCGCGGGTAATGGTCTCCCACATATCCCGGTAAAAGGCTCCGCCTTGGGCCCCGCTCTGCATCAGGCTGGGCTTCCGCCCGATCACTTCGTGGGATGAATAGCCGGCAATTCGTTCAAAGGCCGGATTAACGTACTGGATACATCCGTCACTATCCGTAATGATGACCATCTCTGCCGCCTGCTCGATGGCTTCCGCCAGACGGGCTACCTCGGCCTGGGCGATCTTGCGCTGATTAATGTCTTCCACCACGACAATGGCGTATCGGGGCACGAAGGATGGATCCCGCACAATAGACACGGTCAGGTTAACCCAGGTGATGGTTCCGTCCTTACAGACATAACGTTTCTCCCGAGAGTAACTTTGAAGTTCGTTTGCATGGATTCTTTTCCACTGCTCCAAATCTGTTTCCAGATCTTCGGGGAAAGTGATATCCTGGAAGCTAAGTTTAAGAAGTTCTTCTCGCAAATAACCAACTATGTCGCAGAACCGTTGATTGACCTTGATATAACGTCCGGATATATCCAAATGGGCTATCCCGATGGCGGCTTGTTCAAAGGTGGCCCGGAACCAGGCCTCGCTTTCTTGTAACGCCGCTCCAGACTTCATCTGCTCGCCCCGCGCCCGGATGGTCATAATGCCGTATGAGATATTATCCATTAAATCTGATAAGAGCTTTATTTCATCAGTATTAAATGTAGTTACTGAGTCGGCATAGATGGTCAACGCCCCGAAGGCCCGGCCTTCGGCCATCAATGGCAGAGCGATGGCAGACTTGTATCTATGCATCGCCTCGGTCCGCCGGGGTGGATTTTCCGGGTCTGTTTCCAGGTCTTCCGCGACAACGGGTTGACAAGTTCGAATAGCTGTTCCAGTCGGGCCGGAACCGAGTTCCTCCGTTCCCCAACCGACCTTGAATTCAGTCAAGTATCCTTGATCATCCCCTGCTGCGGCCACCGGCGTAACCGTCTTGTCTTCATCTTGTTCGGCATATCCGGCCCAGGCAAAGGGATATTCACCGACCTCGATCACAATCCGGCAGACCTGGGCCAGCAAGGTCAATTCATCGGTGGCCCGTAATATCTCTTGATTGCAGGCACTGTAGGCCCTTAGTTTTCGATTGGCCCGGCGGAGTGTCTCTTCTGTTTGCTTAAGCCAGGTCACATCCTGGTTGACGACAATGGCTCCGGCTATTTCTTGATCTTGGTTTCGGATTGGAATGGCCGAATTGAGAATAATCCTATGGGTCCCATCAAAACTCTCAATCTCTATTTCATCATTGATCGATGTCTCACCACTGGTTATGGCCCGGGCGCCGGCCCATTCATCAGCCGCAATTGCTTTTCCTGTAGCCGGCCACCATCCTTTGTATTGACCGTAGTCTTTCAGACCCACATACCGGGCTCCGCCCCAAATCTGTTTGGCCATAGGATTGGCGTCGATTACGGTTCCCTCTGCGTCAATAATCCAAACCCCTACAGGCAAGGCATCCAGCATGCTCTTTAAAAGCATTTCCCGTTGCTGCAGTTCTTGTTGAATTCGCGCAGTTTCCGTGACATCAACAATTATTCCCACCAGACCGGCCACACTTTGGTCTTGCCCCAGGTAGGTGGACTTGTGGAAAATGACCTGCCGTCTTTGCCCGTCGGAAGTGCCGACCGTTGTCTCATAGATTTGAATTCCAGGTTTGTCGAAGAGCTGCCTATCCTTGGCGTGATAGATATCAGCTTGTGGCCTGGCGGCGAGATCATAAACGGTCTTTCCCAGGATACCCTCTTTAGACATTCCTAAAAAAGATTCAAATACCTGGTTGCATCCGACGTATATTCCATGAATATCTTTATAAAAAATTGGCAAAGGGATGGTGTCGATCAAAGTTTGAGTAAAGTTTAAATGATTCCGCAAGTCAGCTTCAATCCGTTCCCGTTCGGTGATTTCCATCCGCAGATTTTTATTAGCCTGGACAAATGCCACTGTTCGCTCGGCCACGGTTTTTTCCAGGACATCATGATGTTGCCGGAGCCTGCTGGACATTTCATTAAACGCTTTGGTCAGTTCATGGAACTCCCGGCCCGCCGGCAAAGGAATTTGTTCCCCCAAGTGGTTACTGCTGCTCGAAATCAACGTGGCCTGTTCTTGAATCATCCTTAACGGTTTAAGCAGAAATCTCCTATAAAGCCAGTAATGCATAATAAGTAGAACCATCAAGAAGACCAACAACCCGATGATTAGTTCGAGGGAAAGCCGATCTGCTTTGGAAAATTCCGCGGCCAAAGGCACCCGAATAGAAATCGCCGACACCACCTCCCCCAACCGGCGGTGGAAACTTCTGTCTGGGCCATAACTGGCTAATAATCCGGGAGGAGCCAGCTCAGGTTGGCTATGACAACGGAGACAAGACTCCTCCATGGCCTCACCTCGGCGTAAGAACACAAAAAACGGCTGGCCGTTGATCTCTCTGACCACCACCTTCTTGATCAGATCCGGGTTCTGGTTCAGGTCTTTGATGAACCCTTTCTCGAAGTCATCAGCTTCATTTAAGGGATTGCGGGCATTGATGGCGCATTCTTTATAAGAATACTGATTACTACCCAACGAATTAAAATAGTTATCTATTTCTCGGACGGCATAGGTCGATGACATCCAGGTGGGCTCGAAATAATCCTTGGTCCGAAATGGATCGGACCACTTGAACAGGCCGGGTTTCAATTGATGGGAGAAATAAGTATGGATGGCCAAATTATGATCAAGCAATAGCCTGGCTGTTTCCTCCGCCTCAGGCAGTGCTTGTTCCCGGATGCTATGATTAAGCAAAAGAACAACAGTGGTTCCCGACAAGATGAACAAGACCAAAAGTACGAGAATCAGACGGGTACTTATGGACATTCTTTCAAGAAGATTGCTCATGACAACTCCTTAGTAGGCCTGGAGCCGGGTCTATGGAAACCAAGAGCCGGTTTTTACTCATGATTACGCCAGAGCATTATCTCCCAGGCGATGCCTTCTTTTTACTTTTTCGGCAGAGTTCCCAGATGACGCATTGAGTCCGATACTGACAATAGTTCGAGGGGTCGGCACATCCCTCACAAGAATCCAAGCATTCGTCGCAATAGCCGAAATCCATCTTATAGCACTTAACATACGCCTCGCGGTCTGAATGATATCTGCACATCATCACATTATACCTTTATTATAAAAAAAGAGCAGCGCTGAAAGGGCGCAGCGAAAATGGAAAGATTACCTTTTTGATCGCGGGCCGGCCCGGATCCGGGGCTAGTGCACCGACATAGGGCCACCTTTGACCGGTTTCTTGACAATAAACAATAGCGGAATAAGGGCAGCGAAAATGACCGCTTGAAGTATGAACACGTCGTTGAAGGCCAACATGGCCGCCTGCCGCTGCATCTGATCATAAATAGCGCCAAACATCTGGTCCTGATTCTGGAACATGGGTGTAAACTTATCCACGTAGAACTGCAACACGGGATTATAGGGGGTCAGATGGCTGCTCAAGTGTTGGTGGTGAAACTGAGTCCTTTGAGACAGCATGGTGGTCACAAAAGCGACTCCAAAGCTGCCGCCCAGGTTCCTCATCAGATTGATGATGGAGGAGGCATTGCCCATTTTTTCTTTAGGCACGTAAGACATGGACATGGTCATCACCGGGACGAAAAAAAAACCGATAAACATGCCCTGGACGATCCGGGGCCAAACAGCTCCCGGAAAATCCAGGTACAGATTGAACTGGGCCATGAGCCAGAGAGCCAGGGCATTCCCGGCCAATCCAATCCCCAGGATGATCCGGGCGTCTCCCCACCTTAGCAACACCCCGACCAAAGGCATAACGACCAGTGTGACCATGCCGCCCGGTCCCAGAACCAACCCGGTCAGGAAGGCGGTGTAGCCCAGGAGCATCTGGAGGACCATGGGCAACAACACGATGCTCCCGAAAAAGGCAAAAAAGCCCAAAAACATGACCATATTGCCGGCCGTGAAGGTCCGGTCTTTAAAAACGCGCAGATCTACCACCGGGTTCTTCCGGTGCAGCTCCACCCAGATTAGCAGTGCTAAAGATACCGCGGCAATAATGGCCAGCCTGACGATAAAATCGGAATTGAACCAGTCTTCCCGTTCCCCTTTGTCCAGGACCACCTGCAAACATCCCAGCCCAATGGTCAGCAAGGAGATGCCGAGCCAATCCACCCCGGTCTTTCCTGCCTTTAATTTCAAATAAGGCGGATCATGGATAAAGGCCAGGGTCATAAACGAGGCGATGACCCCAAAGGGTAGATTGATATAAAAAATCCAGCGCCAGTTAAGTGTGTCGGTGAGATATCCGCCTAACAACGGCCCCAGGATCGGCCCCATGATGGCTCCCATCCCGAACACCGCCATAGCCTGGCCATGCTTCTCATGGGGAAAGGTCTCCAACAAGATGGCCAGGGCCAGCGGCTGCAACCCACCACCGCCAATCCCCTGGAGCACCCGAAAAAAGATAAGCGCCGGCAAGTTTGGGGCCATGCCGCATAACAACGAGCTGATGGTGAAGGCGACAACAGAAAAGATCAGGTAGTTGCGCCGTCCGAAGAATCTGGCCAACCAGGCCGCCATCGGGATAATCACGGCATTGGAGACCAGATAGGAGGTCAACACCCAGGTCACTTCGTCGGTCCCGGCGGACAAACTCCCTTTGATATGCTCCAAAGCCACATTGGCCACCGATGTATCCAAAATCTCGATAAACATCGGGACCATAACCGTGGTTGTGATCAGCCATTTGTTGACTGATCTGGGGGGGTAGAGTGGAATTGGGGTTGTCATGTTCAATTGAGAATATTTCTCACTTTGTCATTCCGAACGAATGTGAGGAATCTTAAGCTTTCACGCTTGGCCTGAAACGGTAAAGCTGAATTCCAGCATTTCAAGGAAAAACAGAATATTAGTTTTGATTGACTCTAATTCTTCGAGCCGGTCAAAATGGTCGGGACAACCGACATGCCCACCCGAAGCCCCGTGACCTGGTCCGGCCTGGGATCGAATATGATCTTAACCGGGACCCGCTGAACGATCTTGACATAGTTACCGGTGGCGTTTTCCGGGGGGAAGAGGGAAAAGGCCGCCCCTGTCCCGGCCATAATTGAATCTACCTTGCCGTTTAGGGTCATTTCCGGCCGACCATCCACTTCCAAGATGACCCTTTGCCCCACCTTCACCCCGGCTAGCTGCGTTTCTTTGTAATTGGCCACCACCCAGATATTATGCAACGGGACAATCGCCAGCAACGGTTGGCCGGCCTTGATCATATTCCCCACTTCCGCGGACTTTTGAGTAATAAAGCCATCGGCCGGGGCCTTGATTTCAGTGTAGCCCAGATTCAGCCGGGCTTGTTCCAGCGCGGCTTCAGCCCCCTTGGTCTTGGCTTCCAGGGCCTTAGCTGTCTGGACTCGTCCTTCTGCTTCAGTCTTACCTGTGCCGGCCAGATCGACCTGGGCCCGGGCCTGGTGGATCTCTTCTTTAATGGTCATGATCTTCCTGGTCATGGCTTCTTCTTGGGCCTGGGCCGATTTCATGGCCGCGTCCGCCGCCCGATACTGGCTTTCAGCCTCATCCCATTGTCTTTTAGGGACCACCTGCTTCTTGTACAGGGTAGACATGCGGTTGTAGTCAAGGTGGGCCTGGTTGTAAAGAGCCTTGGCCCGATCCGATTGGTGGTGGGCCGACTTGATGCTCTCGTCGAGTTCTCTAAGAGACTTGATCAAGGCCTGTTCCCCCGCCCTGGCCCCCCCGACTTTGGCCTCGGTCTGAGTCAGGGTCAGAGGCACCGAAATCCGGGCCGAAGCCCAGTTGGCTCCGGCTTCCTCCAGGGCCGCTTCCGCCGCCTCTACGGCCACCCGGTAATCGCGGCCAATTCCAGTGCCTACGGGGCCAGATCACCCATTACTTCGGTAGAGGTAGCCATTTCTCGGATTGGGATGCAGGAAGTCCGGAATATCGCCATGTCGCTCTCCACCATCACCGTGTTTAGAGGCCTCGGCCATGGCGTAGACTACAAAAAATTCTGGCGGCACGTGTTGTCCGTAGCCATGGCGGCTGAGGCGGCCCTAAAGTTTATCAAGACAGGTCGAACCGGTGAAGATCAAGCGAGTGACTTCTTTGTCGCCGGATTATTTCATGATTTGGGCATCCTGGTGATGGATCAGTATTTTCAGCAGGACTTCCAAAAAATTATCAAAGTGGTTAAAAGTAAAAACCTGGCTCTGGATGAAGTGGAAAGGAAGCTCTTAGGTACCGATCACGGCGAGATAGGGGCCTATTTTGTCCGGAAATGGAATTTGCCGCCGCATGTGGCCGAGGCAGTGTGCTACCACCATCAGCCCGACGCAGCCGATGAATCCGCTAAGTTTATCAGTCAAGTCATCCACCTGGCAAATTTTGTCTGCTCCAACCAGGGTATCGACAGCGGGATTACTCCGCCGCCCTATCACCTGAGTCAGGGGGCCTGGTATGATCTGGGGCTGGAGGTGGAAGACATTCCGGCTATTATTGATGAGGTGGAGACTAAGGCGGCCAAATCGGAGGTCTTGCTGGCCCTGGCCTAAGTTGCTCTGATTCGGCGGGGTTCGGCCAACCCGGTGGTCATGGTCCCATGGCCGGCGCGGCGGCAGGTAAGGCAGATACGGATGAGACACGTCCGGGTAAACGACGGCCAGGTGTTGTCGGCTCCTGGAGGGAGCCACAGGCTCAAACAATCGGTCCCCCCAGGAAACATCGTGGGCTATTGGTGGGCTTCGTGCTCAATTGGGGCGCCCATCTCGGCAAAAGTGAAGTTATAGAACACATTGTGGCCGTTGTAGTCCAAGACCCGCAGGTCATCGGTCTGCTTCACGTCTTTCATGATTACGTCAAACCCCTGGCCGTATTTCTTGCGGCAAAGATCCTCGGGCACCTCAAAGGCAAGGAACTTCTTAATGCCTTTCATGTTCATTTTTTCGAGGAACTTGGGGTCTTCGAAGGACGGAAAGGTGGTTAAGATCAGGATGGGGCCGGTACCGGTGAAGATAACTCCTGCTTTCATACTAACCTCCTGTTCTTTGGGGTGATGAGG
>JADFYA010000053.1:0-12909 GCA_015233285.1 Deltaproteobacteria bacterium
TGACAACGACCTGACCTATGACTATGACCAAGATATCATCTTTGCTCTTTCGCTGCTCCCGACCGGCGGCCAAATCCTCTGCCGATAAGTTGGAACCCATTAAAGGTCCATTTTCGGGATTATCTTTGTTTAACTTCCTGGCCGTGTTATTCATTCTCGCCGGGATCATATCACCCCTGCGGGCTAACGGCGACGATCGGGTCTATATCAACATAGACTCACCCTATATGCGACAATTTCCCATAGCCATCCCGGACTTTCGTGGTGCTGACGGATCTCGCGGTGATTCTTCGTCCCACCTGCCCTCGCCTGAGATTCTATCTAACGACCTTAATATGACCGGGTACTTTAAGGTACTCGATCCCCGTACTTTTGTTGAGAAGTCCGGATCCACCGAAATGGATGCCAGTGATATTTCCTTCCGTGATTGGTCGTTCATCGGGGCCGAATTGCTGGTCAAGGGAACATATGAGGTCAGGGGCTCAGACCTGGTGGTGGAGGCCCGGCTTTACGATGTATTTAAAGGTTCTCAAGTCCTGGGCAAACGATATACGGGCGATGTCAAAGACCACAGGCGGATTATTCACCGTCTGGCCAATGATATCATGGAGGCATTGACCGGACGAAAAGGGTTCTTTGACGCCAAGATCGCCTTTGTCTCAGCCCGTCGGGGCAATAAGGAAATCTATGTCACCGATTTTGACGGAAGTGACGTCAGGCAATTGACCGACTTGAATTCCATCTCTCTTTCGGTTAGATGGGCACCGGATGGACGGCGCATCGCCTATGCTTCTTACGCCTCGGGGCAACCGTCTATTTACATTCAGGATACCTCGTCCGGAGCCAAACGGAAACTGGCCACCAGAGCTAGCTTGAACATTTCGCCCGCCTGGTCGCCCGACGGGAACACCCTGGCCATATCCATGAACCTGGATGGGTCGCCCAATATTTACTTGATAGACACTAATGGCGGCGTACTGAAAAGACTAACCGATAATCGGGGCATAGATGTCTCACCATGCTTTTCACCGGACGGCCGCAAGATAACCTTCGTCTCCAATCGGAGTGGGGGACCCCAGGTCTATGTCATGGATGCCGATGGATCCAATCAGCACCGGATAACTTTTTCCGGTGACTACAATACCGCCCCGAGCTGGTCGCCGAAGGGTGACCGGATAGCATATACCGGCAGGAGCTCCTCCGGATTCAATATCTTTTCGGTTTCCCCTGAAGGATCGGGGGTTACCCAGTTGACCTCGGGGCGCGGCGACAACCAGGAACCGGCCTGGTCACCGGATGGAAGCATGATTGCGTTCAGCTCCAGCCGGGCTGGTGCGGCCCAAATTTATATGATGCGCGCCACTGGTGAAAACCCCATCCAGGTAACCACCTCGCCGGGTGAACAGTCTGCTCCTAACTGGTCTCCGGCTGGAAAGTAGGCTTTTTTTCTTGACATCAGGTAAGCCAATTTTTTTAGAGGGCAAAGGATTTACAATTGGCTAAGTCAATCCGGACCACCCGCCGCAGCCTGGGCTGGTGCTTTTTTGTTACGGCTTCGGCCGTGTTTTACCGTTTGCTGCAAAGATGATTCATTCAGCTAGTTACTTTATTGAAAGGAGGTGAAACTTTGATGCCGAAAAAACTCGCGACCTGGCTACTCGTCGCCCTGTTTGTGCTCGGGTCCCTATTTACTCTTAGCGCCTGCTCCAAGAAGCAAGTCCAAAAAGATGGTGATGAATCTATGAAATCATCTTCCAGCAGGGAGGATGCTGATGAAGCGCGCCGGAGAGAAATGGAGAGGGAGAGGGCTCTGCGGGAGTCCAAGCTTCAAGAAGAAGCCCGCTTAAGAGAAATGTCCCAGAAAGAGATGTTCGAGAATCAAAACATCCTTTTCGGTTATAACGACGCCACATTGACGGACGACGCCAAGGACATTTTGAGCAAGAAAGCCCAATTCATGAAGGATAACGCTGGCATGAGGGTGAAGATCGAGGGGCACTGCGACGAAAGAGGCACGGTGGAATACAACCTGGCCTTAGGCGAGCGTAGAGCTGCCGCTGCCAAGCAGTACATGCTTTCATTAGGTGCGTCGGCCGGCAGTCTGTCCACGATCAGTTACGGGAAGGAACGGCCGTTGGATCCGGCCCATAATGAAGGGGCTTGGTCTAAGAACAGAAGAGCGCAATTTGTAATCACGGGCAGGTAAGACTGTCTTTGATCTGTAGCAGATCTCAACACCGGTGGTCCTGACTCGGCATAATTATTTTATTGCCGGCCGGTCCACCGGTGAGTTTTACCTGAACTAAAGACGGCCTGGAAACCAAAACTGCAGAAAGTTTCATATCTTGGCCCGCCATGGAGTTCAATTTGCTACTGCGGTGGCCCTGCGAATTTGATTGAGGAGACGCTCTGGCAAGGGAGTGAAGGCGATGGATAGTGAAAGAAGAATAAACTACCCTGGTAAAGACACCAGCAACGGCCGGAGCCCCGGTTACACCTGGGCTGGAACAGTCCTTTCGTTCTTTGTGGCCGTCACCCTGTTTTCTGGTTGTGCCGGAACGTCGGAACGGCAAGACCATTTGAGTGCCCGGACGATCGAACTGAGCCGGGACGTATCCGACTTAAAAATGCAGGTAAAGGACATCCAGTCAGGCCAGATGGACAATGCCCGGGAAATGGGCGGCTCGGCCGAGTCTATTCGGAAACGACAGGCCGAATTGGGCGCCCGGCTGGATGAAATTGAATCCCGGCTGGCCAAGACTTCCGGAAAGGTGGAAGTCCTTGAACACAGCTCCAAAGGTGGTGGTGGTGGCGGGGGCGGTGAAGATGCATCGTTTCTGGGGAATAAAGTCAAGAAACTCGAGGATGATAAACAAGAGCTGGACAGGCGGGTAACTGAACTGGAGAGGGCTCTTAACGTCAACACCAGTTCCAGTGCTCCGACACAAGAGCGGGCCATGGCCGCGGCTCAGGCTCCGGTCGCCGCCCCGGCGATGGCTGCTCCTAAGGTACTTCAGACAGTCAAGAAACCTGACATTCCGGCCCCCATGCCGATGCCGAAGCAGGCGCCACCCCAAAAGACGGCTGCCGTTCCCAAACCACAGGCGCCAAAGCCGGCGGCTCCGGTGGCATTGGAATCCAAGGACGAAGAAGCACCTGCCGAATCCGAGCAAGCTCCGGCCAAAAAGGAAGCCAAGACCCCGGCACAGGCCCCGGCGCCGGCCACTGATGAGTTTGGTCAGGGCATGCAGTTGTACGAAAAAAAAGACTATAAATCAGCCATGGCCGCGTTTCGGGCCTACCTGGCCAAGAACCCCAACGATAAGAAGGCGCCTGCCGCTCATTTCTACATCGGCGAATCTTATTACAATCAAAACAAATACGAGGAATCGATCTTAGAATATCAAAAGGTCATCAAAGATCATCCTAAATCACCCAAGACCCCGGACGCCCTGTATAAACAAGCCATGTCTTTTTACAGCCTGGGTGACAAAATGAGCTGCAAACTTATCCTGGAAAAACTGATCAAGAATTTTCCTAAGTCCAATCTTGTCACGCCGGCTAAGAATCAGCTCAAAAAAATCAAATAAGGGCGGTGGCAATCTCCTCGGCGATCCTTTTGGCCGTGTCCGCAGGAATCGCCGCGGAGCAGATGAGGCGTCCCACCACCAGGCAGTCGGCACCGTCTCGCACGACCTTGGCCGGCGTAACAATTCTCTTTTGATCGTCAGACGAACCGCCCTCCCAGCCCGGAGGAATGCCTGGGACCATAGTAATGAAATCCGGACCGGCCTCCTGCCGGAGCGTAATTCTTTTGATTTGCTCAACTCCTTTCCTGACCAACGCCTCCTTGTCTCTAAATAGAAATAGGATATAAACAGGTTAAACGACCCGGACAGCTCTCGGATTGAACAGCATCGGGTGGGCTGATTCCATAATCTTAACTTTGTCAGGGATTATTCAATATGGACCCAAGAAATAGAATCTGTGTGGCCCTGGATGTTGATGACTGTCAAAAGGCTAGAGATATTGTGGCTCTACTTAAGAATGAGGTGGGGTTGTTCAAGGTAGGTTTTCAGTTGTTTACAAACCCGGATTCCTCAAGCTTCCTGGATGAATTGGTCGGCATGGGAGTCAAGGTTTTTCTGGATTTAAAGATTCACGATATCCCCAATACGGCCTTGAACGCCGCCAAAAATCTGGTTAAACGCGGCGTCTATATGTTTAATGTTCACGCCTCCGGGGGCGGTAATATGCTTCGCGCCACGGCCCAGGCCACGGCCGAAGAAGCTGATAAACTGGGCCTTGTCCCGCCGGTAGTGTTGGCTGTCACGGTGTTGACGAGCATCGATAACCAGACACTGAAAACAGAACTAAATGTCGGCCTTTCCGTAGAAGAGCAGGTCGTCTCTTTGGCCAGGCTGGCAAACCAGTCCGGACTGGATGGAGTCGTCGCTTCACCTAGAGAGACAAAACTCATCAAAGCTGCTTGCGGAGCGGATTTCATAGTGCTCACACCTGGAATCAGGCCTGCCTGGTCTGTAAAAAATGATGACCAAAAAAGAGTTACCACTCCTCGCCAGGCTGTCCAAAATGGAAGTGATTTTATTGTGATCGGCCGTCCCATTATTGAGGCGCCGGATCCTCTGGCCGCTGTGTCAAAGATCATTTCCGAGCTCAGCGAGTGATAATTTTTTGACCATCTAAATGAGCGATGCAGTGGAGTGACTGGAATCCCTGATTGCATTCGGGCCTGAAAATCTCTTTGTGATAACCCTTTAGCAGCATAGTTCTCCTCCGTGATGTGCTGCAGGTATTCTCTCAATCTTGGTCAAGCCCGCGTAACCAGTCCTGGATAGTCTGTTTGATTTCGTCACGGACTTTCCTGGTTGCGGCCAGTCTGTCCTCATACGTCCCGGTGAAGGCAGCCGGATCAGCAAAGCCCCAATGTAATCTATGGGTGATCCCAGGAAAGACCGGACACCTCTCGCTACTCGATTCGTCGCAAACCGTTATCACATATCGATACAATTTGGCTTCCTGGTACAAGCTGAAGACACTTTTGGTTTGGTTCCCTGAAATGTCGAGCCCCTCTTCCTTCATTACCTCTATGGCCAGAGGGTTTATGGCGGTCGGTTCCATCCCGGCGCTGGACACGTCAAAGCGGTCGCCGGCCATCCGGCGTAAGAAGGCTTCGGCCATCTGACTCCGGGCGCTATTGTGGATACAAACGAAAAGAACACCTGGCTTATCCATCTTGGTTCTCCTTGACTGTCATGGTTGATCTGATCATGTCCCCGGCCATGGTGAAATCTTTGGATACATTACGATTATCGACCGGAAAAGAATATCCCGCCACATCTCCTTGATGGTCGTCCTTCGCTCCTACCAGGTCGGAGCCATTGCTCCGGACGGATTATTTTCGGCAGATAATCTCACGTTGAATAAGCGGCAATCCTTTGATCAGCTTGGCCACTTCCGGGTCATCATCCAACCAGTGCCGGAGATTGCCCAGCAGACTGGCCGCGTAGGGGCTGTCGTGACCGCCGGTCAGGTGGTAATTGACCCACAGGCCGTCTTTGGATGACGCGGCCAGGCCGGCATCTTCGAGGATCTTAAGGTGTTTCGAGACGCTTGGCTGGGCGATTCCCAAGGCCGCCTGGATCTCACAGACGCACATCATCCGGTGCTGCAGCATCTTAATTATCTTGATCCGGTTGGGATCGGAAAGGGCCTTCATTACTTTTAAGAACGGTCTCATTTGAATCTCCAAATATATTCTAAAATAGGAATATATCAAAAAGGCCGGCGGGTGTCAAGAAGAAAAAAATTGACTGTAGGACGAATATGGTATCAAGTATACAGGTCCGGGACAAAATCCGGCGAAATACGGCACATCTGGGTGTCTTTAATATTGGAATTTGATCTTATCGGTTATCCTTGGATTATCAAATGAATATTCGGATGCTGCGTTTTTTGGACGGCGCCCGGTCGGCCACTGGTCTGACCGTGGTCATTGATGTCTTTCGAGCTTTTTCTTTAGCCTGCTATCTGGTCGGGAATGGGGCGGAGAAAATCCTGGCCGTTGCCCGGCTGGAGGATGCCTATTTATTCAAAGGACTGTATCCCAAAAGTCTCCTGGTCGGGGAGCGCAACGGCCGGAAGGCCCCTGGATTCGATTATGGGAATAGCCCCTTTGAAATTCAGCAGGTGGATTTTACGGGGAGAATGATTATCCACACGACCAGTGCCGGGACTCAGGGCCTCAATGCCGCCGAACTGGCCGATGAGGTCATCACCGGGAGTTTTGTAAATGCCCAGGCCATTGTCAATTATGTGGCGGCCCGGCGTCCGGCGGAAGTGTCACTGGTCGCCATGGGGTGGAACGGTGAGATTCCGGCGCTGGAAGACGACTTGTGTGCGGGCTACATTAAGGACACTCTGCTGGGCCGGCCTACCGATTTCTCTAGTATCAAGGACAGGCTCAGGGAGTGTGAGGCCGCGGTGAAATTTTTTGACCCAGCCTGCGATTGGGCTCCGGAGGATGATTTTGACCTTTGTTTGTCTTTAAACCGCTTTGATTTTGTGCTGACCGCCAGAAAAATGGAAGGGACGCCCGGCTTATGGTTGAAGAAGAGCACATAATCAGACCGGAGGAAAATCCCTTTGGGGACGAACCGGTGGTGGTGCCCATCGCCGATGTCCTGGATCTGCACTCGTTTTCCCCTCGTGAGGTGAAGTCTCTGTTGGAGTATTGCCTGGAGGAATGGGTCCGGCAGGGGTTTGCCCAGGTGCGGATAATCCACGGTAAAGGGCAGGGGGTGATGCGGGACACTGTTCGGGCCTTTTTATCCCGCAGCCCCCGTGTTAGGGGCTTTCATCCGGGTGACGAACAGTCAGGGGGATGGGGAACTACGGTGGTTTATCCGGCCGCGGTGACGGGGGCGGAGCCGGAAAAGGATCAACCCCTGATCTGAAATGTTCAGATGGCCAGATGGGCTGGGACGTTCTGATCTTCCATGCCGTCGGGTACCCGGCTCTTTATGGCTGCAAAGTACAGCGCCTCGGTCCCGGTATTACGAATGGCATGTCTGATGCCCGGAGCTATCTTGATCACCCGGCCGGGGCCGGGGATATCCATTGTTCTCACGGTCTGGTCGGGCTCTGCCTGCCAATAGAACAATCCGGTCCCGTTTAAGAAATAGAGCCACTCCGTGGCCAGGCTGTGATAGTGGTTTCCCCTGACCATGTTGGGAAGGTTACAGACTAAATGGATGGTTCGAGGATCGGCTTCAGCCATGAATTCCAGTGGGGGGCATTGGGCCGGAAAAAGGGCCCAACCGCGTTCGTCATGATACCGGCATTCGTTAATGTCTATGACCTCGATGGTGAACAAGACAATCTCCTGAAAAGTTAAGAGGCCGGCCGATGGTCAAGGTCGGTCTTTATGTTTCTGGGTTTTAAGAGGAAACGACTTTCCTTGACCAGCAAGTAGAAATTTTCCCCGGATGAATCATCAGAGACAATGTGCTCGGCGAGTTGGTAATAGGCCGGCCGGCTGAAACGGGCTTCAAACCGGCCCTGGCGGACGCGGCAATAGAGCACGTTTTCGGCCCCGAAGGTTACCTGAGCCGGGTCCAGGTCTTCCTGCCGGCCATCGTTCAGCCATAGGACCAGCTTTTCCGTTTTTCCCTCCGGCCCCGGGACGGACTCAACCCGTTTGATCACCAGCGGCGCATCTTCCACCTCAAGATAACACCGCTGGTTTCCCAAATGTATGATGATCCGGCCATCGGCCTCAAGCTCCATATTCTGGTAGAGCAGCTCGATGATCGAAGGCCGGACCATCTCCATTCCTTGGTAAAACCAGTGGCCCTCCTTATCGATCAGAATGTGACAAGGAGGGATTTCCAGTTGGTCCGGCGCTGAAGAGAGTGTAATAGGCATAGCAAAATGCGCTCTAATAGGTTGATAAATATCTGCTTCCGGTTAGTTGGCCTGGCCCGATGGATCCACTACCTTGATTACGGCATCGTAATGGGGCGGGGGACCGACATATGGCCCGCGGTCGAATAGGGGACTGGCCGTACTATAGTTGACCCCCTGGCCGGTGATGAGGACCACGGCGATAAACGGAAGTGATTGGGCGGGCGTCCGGTTGGAGGCGCCGGTGGCTGAAGTGACGATGAACCATCCGCTGGTGGCTGTTCCGGGGACGGGGATTTTGTCCTTCCCGACTCCGAAGTCGAGAGTGGTCAGTTCCGGCACGCTGGTGATTTTACGTGATATACCGTTCCCATCGTTATCATAGACGATGAAGTTGAGGTCCCTTCTAAATCCCTTTAGCTGATTTATTGACGCCGCCGGGAAACAAACAATCAGGTTGGTATCCGTATTCAGGGGACCCTGGATGCTCCAACGTTGGGAACCTTCGATGCTCAGCACTGGATAAGGGAAGCTGTTGGTCGGATCAAGGACGATGCGCCCGAGGCCGTCTCCCTCCGTCACGTACAACTCCCAGGGATCGATAATGGCGCCATTGTTGTCGTCGGAAGTGTACATCTGGGTGGTGTCCGATCGGCCATCCCAGTTGAATGGAACAGGTGTCCAGACATTGTTGATCATCCGGCCGAAGCTTTGGGCCTTGATCGGACTGGCGATATTTTCAAACCCCTGGATCCCTTTCGCATTGATCGCATAGGCAAACCCATTGGATAGATTGACAAAATATGACACTCCGGACAGACAATCCGGGACCATGGCCGTGGTGTTGGTAATGTTTGGGCTCATGGCTGTCTGGCTGGTTCCCCATTGGGTGGCGACCACTGTGATGTATCCGATTTTGGGCGCGCCATAGTTCCAAACGCTGCTGTAGACATCCGGCGGAGTAGTATCTCCTGGTCTGGTCGAACCCGGAGTTAGTTTCATCCCGTCTTTATAGTCGGTCAGACCTAATGAATAGACACTACCGGGGGCAAGAGTGACGTTGTAATCAACCAGATGCTCTGAATTCTGATCGAACACGGCCACGTGGGCTTTCACCCAGAGAGGTTGATTGCTGACGGCCTCATTGACGATGCTCAGCAGGGAGAACGTGCCGGTGCTGTCGGCGTAATAAAACGGGAATATTAAAGCGCCGCCGGGGACATTGTCTAGAGCCGACCTGGCCGCCCAGCCTGGAGTGGCAAAAGTTAGACATAAGAATATGATAGGTAGTATTTTTTTCATGGGGAGACTCCTTCGGCTCAAGAATTTGAATGTATTGTTTAACAGACGCCATATACTTATCGTAATGGGTACCGTTCCTCCTTCCTTGACCACCATGCTTTCTGTTACTCGAGGCTATTTTTAAATAACTTAATTTGCCCCGATGAGTCGTGAGTCAGGAAGTCGATAATCAGTTGGTTAACAATTGCCTTTATCGAAGTCTTTTCCTTGACAGCTCTGAGCTTAAGGGCCTGCTTTACGTCCTCGGGGACTTCGACGATTAATTTGGCCATTAATATCCTCCGTATGGCTATATTGCAATATTTGTTAATGATTGTACGAATTATTTTAAAACTGTCAAGGCTAGTTCATTCGGGTCTTTTCGAAATAGAACTCGACGCATCAATCCTCATTTTGGTCCGTTTTTTGATGCAAGACTGTCGCCCGGCCGTCGCGTTATTGTGACAGTAGCCATTGATTCCCGTCAGTTATCCGGTTACACTTGACATCTGAATGATAACTTATTAACTTATAACTAAATGTAGTGCGCTGGAGCACAACCATTATTGACAAGGAGAATTCAATGTTGACCGTTTCGGACAAAGCTCACGAGTATTTGGACAGTTACCTCAAAAAGGAGAACATCTCCACCCCGATCAGGATTTTCCTAGCCCAGGGTGGCTGATCTGGTCCCTCGCTGAGGATGGCTCTGGATGAGCCAACAGCAACTGATAGTGTTTTTGACATCAAAGGGATAACCTATTTGGTTGAACCTACTCTCATGGATCAGGCCAAAAAGATAGAGGTAGATTTTGTGGAATACGGCATGCAGGCGGGGCTGAAAATATCCTCTGAAGTGTCGTTGGGCGGAGGCTCCTGCGGCAGCACTTCATGTAGCTGCTAACCGATTCTACCCATCACGGGAGATCAGGACAACACAAATACATCCCTTAAAACATATCGCCGGGTGCCCTCAAGGCCCTCGCCGATGGAGCGGAAGCATAGGCGCCGGGAACGAGATTTTGCTAAATTTC
Source organism: Deltaproteobacteria bacterium (assembly GCA_015233285.1). Next base: position 10,242 of record JADFYA010000053.1, read on the forward strand.
GTCTCGGCGCCTGTTTTTTTTGGGGGCCGGCACTAATGATCGGCAAATATCATGGAGTTGACTTAGGGATATTTTTTTTAAATAAATGGTCTGGTTTTTCCTGTTAATTCGTCGTATATTAGAGTCCGAAGCGGGTTACGTGTTTTGTGTTGCCTGTTTTTCTGCATTGATCCCGTTTAGCTCCCAAATCTTTTTCAAGAGCCGGCAAAATCATCGGTATACCTGCCCTCACCCCAATATGTCGGGGAGAATGTAACGGATCCGCCCATGAAACGAATTTTCTCCATAAGCCTGCTACCGAATCCCTTGTCTATCACGATGGGCGTCACTTTATTGATTGTGATTATTTATTTGATCAATACCCCGTTCTTGCAACTCATGGAGCTAAAGACTCTAGACTTGCGGTTTCTTTACCGGGGGCAGATTAAACCCGGAGCGGATGTGGTCATGGTCGTGGTGGATGAAAAAAGCTTAGAAGAACTAGGCCGCTGGCCCTGGCCGCGAACAGTCCTGGCCCGGCTGGTCGACTTCTTGTCCACGGCCGGTGTTAAAACCATAAGCTTTGATATCGGTTTTTTTGAGCCGGACGAGAAGGCTAATTTACCTATTTTGCAGTCATTACGGGAAAAGATGAAAAAACTTGGGGTCGTTCCGGATAAACTCCAGTCAGTTTTTGACCAGGCCGCAAAGGAAATGGACACGGACAGGCAACTGGCCGACTCACTGCAAAAGTCCAAATCAGACATAGTCTTAGGCTATTTTTTTCATATGTCCAGCCAAGGGATCACCCATTTGACCCCGGACGTGATAAAACGGCGGATCGCCGAGACCGACCAATCTAAGTATAAACTTATCCGGTACCAGAGTCAGAAGGCGTCCACCACCCCTTTTGCTAAGGCCTATATGCCTCAATCCAATCTCAAAATCTTTCGTCAAGCGGCTAAGGCCGCAGGATATTTTAATATGTTTCCCGACGAAGACGGCACCGTCCGCTGGGTGCCGCTGGTTATTGAATGTGGCGACGATCTCTACTCTCCTTTGTCCATGCAAACATTATGGAGCTTCCGAAACTATCCTGAAATCCTTCTCCAGGTGGCCGAATTCGGCTTAGAAAAAATTCAAGTCGGCCGAATAGCCATCCCCACCGATGAAAAAGGCAAACTTTTCATTAATTATAGGGGTGGCCCAGGCACGTTCCATCAATATTCCATTACCGATATTCTTCATGACCGCTTGTCGCCCGATATATTCAAAGGAAAAATAGTATTGGTCGGGGCCACGGCCGTGGGTATTTACGACATGCGGGTCACTCCGTTCTCCAATGTGTTTCCTGGGTTGGAAATTCACGCCAACGTCATCGACAATATCCTCAAGGGTGATTTCCTGACCCGGCCTACCTGGGCCTCAATTTTTGATGTGTTGGCCATGCTGGTTATTGGTTTGGCCCTGGGCCTGATTCTACCTATAGTTGGAGCCATCCAAGGGGCCGTGCTCACCCAAATGATTCTGTTCGGTTATTTGGCCTTTTGTCAGTTTTTGTTCACAAAGTATGGATTCTGGATAGATATAGTTCATATAATGCTGCAACTGATCCTGGGGTATACGGCCTATACCCTCTACCGGTATGTGGCAGAAGAAAGAGAAAAAAAGAAAATCAGAGGGGCTTTTTCCCATTATGTCTCGGCCCAGGTGGTCAATGAAATGCTTAAGAACCCGGACAAACTGAAACTAGGCGGTGAAAAGCTCGAACTTACCGTCCTCTTTTCGGATATCCGGGGATTCACCAGCATCTCCGAGTCCATGAGCCCTGAGGACCTGGTCCATTTGTTAAACGAATATCTGACCGTGATGACCGACCGGGTGCTCCAATACGACGGCACCCTGGACAAGTATATGGGTGATGCCATCATGGCTTTTTACGGCGCCCCGGTACACCAGGCCGACCACTCGGCCCGGGCCTGTCATACCGCCCTGGATATGATGGCCGACCTAAGAATTCTTCAGCAGAAATGGAAGGAACAAGGTATCCCCATGCTGGATATAGGCATCGGGATCAACACCGGCCCTATGTCCGTAGGTAATATGGGGTCCAACATCCGTTTCGATTACACGGTTATGGGCGACAACGTCAATCTCGGCTCCAGATTGGAAGGAGCCAACAAAACTTACGGCAGTCACATCATAATTAGTGAATTCACTTTTGAGCATGTCAGAGAACAGTTCCTTTGCCGCGAACTGGACGCGGTCAAGGTAAAAGGAAAGAACAGACCGGTCAGGGTATTTGAGCTCATGGGGCAAGCCAATGCCGACCCGGAATTGAAGCGGCTGGCTGATATGTTCAACTTAGGAGTGACCTATTATCGGAATCAGCTCTGGGACCGGGCCCTGGCCGCTTTCACCCAAATTTCCGAAGCCTATCCCCAGGACGAACCAACTTTCCTCTATATTAGCCGGGTAGCCAGCCTGAAAGCCAATCCTCCGCCGGAAAATTGGGATGGCGTATTTGAGATGAAAACCAAGTGAACACGTTTGAAGTTGCGAGTTACGCGTCAATGTCATTGACTTAAGCGTTCGAACAATCGTGCCAACTTTTTTAAAATAGACCATTCCGAATAAGCCCCAACGGGGCGCTCTATGTTAGCCCAGGGCAACGCCCTGGGAAATACGG
>JADFYA010000053.1:13085-13601 GCA_015233285.1 Deltaproteobacteria bacterium
TTTCAGGGCTTAATCGGAATAGACTATTTATTAGAATAGGATCCGATGACCTTGCACCTTAAGTCAATGACATTGAGTTACGCGTTGCGTGTTGCGTGATGATGGTTTGGAGGCGCTGGTTGTAGGATGAGGCATGTGTATGGATATTGTTCGGGCTTTCGGCTTAGGTGAGCGGGAGATGATTTGCCTGGTCGGGGCCGGGGGAAAGACCACTCTGATGTTTGCTCTGGCCCGGCACCTGGCCCGATCCGGACACCGGGTGGTGACGACCACCACGACCAGGATATTTCCCCCCGATGACCGACAGTCACCGGCCTTGATCCTGGCGGACGGGGTCAAAGACTTTCGCCCGGCCATTCATCGGGAGCTGGCCCATAAAGGCCACGTCACCCTGGCCGCTCGGCTCACAGCGGAGGGAAAACTCGTCGGATTAGATCCCGAATTTCTGTGCCGGCTTTATGAAGATGATGTGGTGGACTATCTCATTATTGAGGCGGACGGGGCCGCAGGACGCTC
>JADFYA010000054.1 GCA_015233285.1 Deltaproteobacteria bacterium
TAAGAGGTAGTTTGGCCGGTCTTAGGCACTTGGGCGGGATAAGTGGCCACCGCTCTGGTCAAACCTGAATCGTTTAAATTTTCCTCGGCTGTTCCCCAGGCGGAACTGGTCAAAGGATCTAATGACACTGATTGTCCACTCCGAACGGGCCAAACGTAGTAGGTACCCGTCTTAAGGCCGGCGCCGACGGTGCCGTCGGACATGGACACGACCCACGCGGCGGTCGGAGCGTTGGCGTCCGTAGTCCCCGACCAGTAGTAGGTCGACTGGACGCCGATAAAGGGATTACCCGTGGGCAGCGTCAGGTTATGATGACCTTCATCTGTCAGGCTCTTCAACTCGTTGGCGTTGGGCACGCGCCAATCGCCGGCATGAGAACCATCGGTCAGGCCGCAGTGCCCGCTGGTTAAGCCATTGGCATCTGTCAGGGCTGCTGTCCAGGTTTGGGTGTTGAAGCAATTGGCGTTTTTCAGCCAGATCAGGCCGGTGAGGTTGTCGATGACGGTGCCGTCGCTGTTGTCGGTGAATCGGGGACTGGGCCAGACCACACCCTTTTCGAGATCCCCGTCGTCACCGGTGGCATATGCGGTGGTTTGGCCAGTCCTGGGAACGGGGGCGGGAGAAGTTTGACTTTCACTCATGCCAGAGAGGCAGCAGAATAGGAAAGCCAGCGCAAATAAGGTGATGACGATTTTTTGACGTCGCATTCATTTACCCCCTTGGGATGTTGATTTATGTTGTTTAGTTGTGGTTACGATAAACCCTAGGGCAAAAAAATAATTTCTCTTCTTTTTTCAGGTGATTTCCCATCTATTGCCATACTATATTTGATTTAAACTCTTCTATAATAGGATGCCCTAGGATGCCCATCGAACGCCGTTAATTCTCTCTCAGGATATGAATATCCAGCCGCTTTGTCAATAGGGTGCTGGATTCATTTCTCTAGTCATCTTTCCCGGCCGGCGTGAATATTTCCCGGCAGGTCTCTGCCCGCCGGGGTGGCTTCGTCCTGGTGGTTGAATATTTTGTCCTGTACGGTTAAGAAATACATGAAGATAGGCAAGCGGGCAGGAGTCGGGCGAGATGTTGCTTTGCCCGGCCGGGGTGAGTTGGCCGGGGTGAGTTGGCCGGGATTCTTGGTGGCCTGGGCGCATATAAGAGACGCAACACGACCAGGACGATTAATGGGGGCAAGATTTTGATTTTCTAACTAAAACAACGGGACATCGATGACATTCCAGACAGATTGGTATTCCTTTCGGCTCAATGCTTTCGAATGAAGGACAGCGATTAGAACAAGTTTATCCAATACGCTGAATTTAAATTATATTTATGTAATTGATCCGCCTAAAGCGGGCCCGGCCCAGGGGATAGCCAAAGGATTTTGGGTGTTGGATTCTATTCAAATAAAATAAACCACGGCCTGGCATTTGGCGATGTTTTTCCCGGCCTCGGTGCGGACGAGGATATCCATATAGGCGGTGCGGCGGCCGGAGTGAAGAATTTCAGCCTCGGCGATCACGGTTTCGTTAAGACGAGGATTGGCGAAGAAGGTGATGCCGGATTGAATCATCACGGCATTTCGGCCGAGGGAATTGCCGGCCGCAGAACAGGCGTGATCGGCAATGGAAAAGACGGCTCCACCATGGGTGGCTTGATAAAGGTTCTGGTGCTTGCCCTCGATGCGGCATTCGACTCGGGCGAATCCTTTTTTTAGTTCCGTGATCCTCATGCCCAAGAGCCGGGCATATTCCGCGTCGTCGATGGCTCGCCTGACAGACTCCAGATCGTTAATGTCAACGGTGTCCAAATTGACCATAGTCCCTCCGTTTGGGCTGCCGCTATCTGTAGGTCATCTGATGGGGATCAAATTGCATCGGCACCCAATATGAGTAATAATCGAATTCAATTCGTCAAATCTGTCGGTCAGGAATTCCTCACCCTCTCGTTGGCGGCAGAATTCGCAGACCTTATTATCCCCGGATGTCTCCCACTTCAGCCCTTTTAAATGCGTTCTTTTGGCGTCGTAGATAACCCGCCTCCAGATGGCCCTTTTTTCGATCTCAATTTCCCGGGCCCGATCTCGGTTGACCGCTCCGCGATAGGGCAATTCATGGAACCAGTTGTCATTTTGTTTAATGAGTCCGTCTATTTCTATGGCCGCTTGTTCCATAAAGACAAGAAAAGATTTCGGCTCGTCTTTTTTATTCCAAGCGGTTTTTGACCTCCTGGCCGACAATAGTTTGTCTAAGATACCCATGATGATCGTCCTCGGAATAGTTGGATGATAGATGACCCATCAGGCCGGGCGCCTGATTATGACCGCTGGTGATCACTGGTAACAAACTACTAGATACACCTGATTGAGGCTCAGCGTCAAGAAAAACCAGCAACCAGCAACCAGCGACCAGCAACTGAAATTGTCTTGGGACCGGCCCAGAATTAGCCGCCTCAGTAAAAGGGGGTTGCTTAATGGTGCCAGACTTGCTATGCTCCTGTCGGGCTGGTTGGAGACAGCCGGTGTCGATCGGATCAACATATTGGAAATAAAGAACTATTTTTTTGGTAGAGACATAATTATGAGCAAACGAGCTTTTTTCATCCTCCCTGGGTTAGTCCTCCTGGCAATTGCCGCCTTAGTCATGGTCATCGTGGTCAAATTTTCCTCAGACAAACCGGTGATAAAATTTTCTAAGGAGATAAGTCACGTCGGTCGCTCTTCATCGGTGGACCTTAAGGTGACGGGCCAGAAAAGCGGTCTTAAAGAAATCAAAGTGACCTTGCGACAGGGAAAAAAAGAAGAAGTATTCTTTCATGAAAATTTTCCGAGCAAAGGTTTTTTCAAGGGATCTGAAGTCCGCGATAAAGAGGTAACGTTTAAAATCAACTCGGTGGAAAAAGGATTCGAAGCAGGACCGGCGGAACTTATCACCGCAGCCACGGATCATTCCTGGCGCGGCGGCTTTAAGGGTAATCTCACCGAAATAGTGCAACCGGTTGTCGTCGTGACCAAACCGCCGGTGATTACCGTGCTTAGCCCCAGTCATTATGTGAATAAAGGCGGCGCAGGCCTGGTCGTGTATCAGGTCACGGGGGATCCGGCCAAGTCCGGAGTAATGGTCGGGCAACTATTTTTTCAAGGGTACTCCATAGATTACTTAAAAGCCAAAGAAACCGCCAAAAAGCCGGCCGCGGTAGCTTCACCGGCGGAAGCCGGCCCAAAGGTCGAGTCATCCTCAAAAAAGGATGCGGACTCGAGCAAACAGAGCAAGGCTGATGAACCAGCCCAAACTGAAAGCTCCAATAGCGTTAAAAAGGCGATTGGATCATCCCCGGCCCCGGCCGAACCCAAAATTAAGACCTATGCCGCTTTTTTCGCCTTGCCCTACAATGCCGCGGACAATGAACAAATGTACGTGATCGCTCAAGATTATGCCGGGAATGAGGCCAAGGCGAGTTTCTGGCATAAAATTTTTAAGGTCCACTTCCGCCAGGACAAAGTCACCGTCTCGGAAAAGTTCATAAGTAACGTCATCAATAACTTTCAAGACTTGAAGGGTGCCCCGACTAACGACCCAGTCAAGACATTCCTATGGATCAACAAAGACCTGCGTAAAGAAAGCAATGACCGGATAGAAAAAGTGTGCGCTAATTCACATCCCCAGATGCTTTGGGAAGGCACCTTTCTAAGGATGAAAAGGTCGGACCCGAAAGCCCTTTTTGCCGATTCACGAACGTATCTTTATAATGGGCAGGTCATCGACCAGCAAGTTCATCTGGGGCAGGACCTGGCCTCGTTAAATAACTCACCCGTCGAAGCCGGAAATAACGGAATAGTTGTGTTTACGGGCGATTTGGGGATATATGGACAGACCGTAATCCTTGATCACGGGATGGGCTTGTTCAGCTCGTATTCGCACCTCAGCCGAATCGACGTCAATAAAGGTGACAGGGTGACCCGAGGCGTTCAGATTGCGGTCACCGGGAGCACTGGTCTGGCCGGCGGCGATCACCTGCATTACGGGATGATGGTCGGCACGACGTTTGTCAACCCCAAGGAATGGTGGGACGCTAAGTGGATTAAAGACAATATTTACTTAAACTTAAAAGGTTTTATCCAGACGCCGACAGGTTTGGATACCTCGTCCGATCAATCGACTTCTCCGCCCGCAACCCAGAAGCCGGAAGCGACCAACGAGCGGACTAAGAAAAGATAACCGGAAAAGCCCGGACGGCCTTGTTTTCAATGAAATAATCGTTAAGTTATAGACTAATAATTTATCAACTCCCGGTAGGATTTATTGCTTGACATATCCTTCCGGTTCATATAATAAATCTGAAGACGTTGCTTAAACCTTGGACGTTTTTGAATTTCGTTTCTGTGTTCCTGCCAATTAACCAGACGGTTACGCCATAAATACGGTGAAGCTCGACAATGTCAGGGTTTCTCTTCGTTTTTGTTTTCCTTGCCAAATCTATAAAAACTAGATATTACCGCAGGCAACGCGGGCCTGTTGCTCTACCGCGTTTTGACCTGGACGGGCCTTTAGGTGATCGGCCTAGCCGAAGGCCGGGTGGTCCGGCGCGTCGTGCGGCCTATTTTAATCCTCGGGCTGGTCCCGGTCACAGAAGTCGTCTGCAGCTTTGAAAAATAAGATATGGCAACCCGATTCCGAATTCCGGCATTTTCAAGAAAACGTAACCGTAGAGCACACCGCATGACAGAGATTATCTCAGTGACTTTAAAAACTTATGGCTGAATAAATTCTGCCGGTTCCCTGCGCCTCAGCGACTTACTTTTCATAAATGCTACCGTTCGGCATCGGACCACAATAGTTGCACGGTCGATCCTGGGCCATTTTATTTGATATCGGAAGGCCTATATTTCTTCTCTTGGGAGACTATTATGGCGGGAGTTTCGGGAAGTGCTCATGATTACATTCTAGAAGTGGATGGGGTGCACATGTATTTCGGCCGCGTGTCGGCCTTGACGGATGTCAGTATCAAGGTTGAAAAAGGTTCAATCCATTCCATCATTGGACCTAACGGCGCCGGCAAAACGGTTATGCTTAACTGCATCAATGGGCTTTACCGGCCCCAAAAGGGCAAGATTTTTTTTGAAGGCAACGACATCAGTCACCTCTCACCTCACCGTCGGGCTTCTTTGGGCCTATCCAGGACATTTCAAAAAATTGAGCTCTTCGGCGGCATGACGGTGTTGGACAACATTCGGTTGGGCCGCCACATCCATCTCAAATCCGGTATTCTCGCCAGTGCTCTTTACTTCGGCAAAACAGCCAAAGAAGAGATCGAACACCGCAAGTTCATCGAAGAAGAAATTATCGATTTATTGGAAATCGAGTCCATCCGTCACAAGACGGTGGGAATGCTCCCCTATGGCCTCCAGAAGAGAGTGGAACTGGGTCGGGCATTGGCCCTGGACCCTCAAATAATTTTGTTGGATGAGCCGCTGGCCGGTCTAAACTTAGAAGAAGTGGAAGACATGGCCAGGTTTATTATTGATATTAATGAAGATGAAAAATGGAAGATCACATGTTTATTGGTCGAGCACGACATGGGCGTGGTGATGGATCTTTCCCACCAGGTTTCAGTGCTCAATTTCGGCAACCTGATCGCGACCGGGACTCCGGAAGAAGTACAGAAAAATCCCCAAGTAGTTGAGGCTTATCTGGGTGAGGAGGATCTCTATGCCACAAGGCGATAATGGCCGGGGAATTGATTATACGATAGAACCGGGTTTAACCCTGGCGAAACTATTTTTAAAGCAATACAAGAAGTTTGGCCGCAATAAGGTGGCGATGCGGGAAAAGGAATTCGGTATTTGGCGCCCCATTACCTGGGAAGATTATTATCGCAATGTTAAATATATCAGTCTAGGCCTGGTCAGTTTGGGTCTCGAGCCGGGTGATAAGGTGTCCATGATCGGAGATAACCGCCCCCAGGGTTTGTGGGCCGAAATGGGCGCCATTTGCGCCGGCGGCGTCGGGGTGTGGCTGTTTCAAGATTGTTTGATGGAAGAAGTAAAATATATCATTGATCATTCCGATACCAAATTCCTGGTCGGCGAAGGTCAGGAAGAAGTGGACAAAGCCCTCGCCATCAGAGACTCTTGTCCCAAATTAAAAAAGATCATCTGGGACGATCCTAAGGGATTGAGAAATTATCATGACCCCATGCTGATCAGCCTTGAGGAAGTCATGAAGCTGGGGAAAAAGCTGGAAAGGGAAGACCCGGACCTCTTTGAACGAATGATCAACCAGGGAAAATCAGAGGATGTGGCCCTGTTGTTCTACACCTCGGGGACGACTTCTCTGCCTAAAGGGGCCTTGCTTACCCATTATAATATGCTGTCCATGGGACGCAATATGATGCGGGTTGATCCCTGCCTGCCCACCGATGATTTTGTGTCTTTTCTGCCCTTCGCCTGGATCGGTGAGCAAATGATGTCCATCAGTTGCGGGTTAATGGTCGGATTTACCATAAATTTCCCGGAAGAACCGGACGTTGCCGGGGAGAACATCCGAGAAATCGGCCCCCACACCATGTTTGCCCCGCCTCGGATGTATGAACAAATGGTCCGCACCGTTCAAGTCAAACATCTTGATGCCGCCCCCATCAAACGGGCGATCTACAGTTGGGCCATGAAGACCGGCTACCGGGCCGCCAACCTCAAGTTTGACAAGCAACCTATCCCCCTGACCCTCAGCATCTCAAACAAGATCGCTTATCTCCTCTGTTTTAAGAAACTGCGTGATCATCTGGGACTATCCCGCATCCGGAACGCCTACACCGGCGGCGCGGCCATGGGCCCGGACCACTTTCGCTTTTTCCACAGCCTGGGCGTAAATCTGAAACAAATCTACGGTCAAACCGAAATTGCCGGAATCTCCGTCCTCCACAGAACCGGTAATATCAAGTTCGACACCGTTGGCACACCGATCCCGGAAACTGAGATTAAGATCACCGAAGACGGCGAAATCCTGGCCAAGAGCCCTTCCGTCTTTCTGGGCTATTACAAGAACGAAGAAGCCACTCGAAACACCCTCGTTGATGGCTGGCTATGTTCAGGCGATAAAGGCTACATTGACGATGACGGACACCTGGTGGTGTTTGACCGGTCCAAAGACGTCATGACTTTAAGCGACGGAAAAATCTTTTCTCCCCAATTTTTGGAAACCCGGATCAAGTTCTCCCCCTATATCAAAGATGCCTGGATCATCGGCGATAAGCGCCGTTATGTCACCGCCGTGGTTTGTATCGATTACGCCGTGGTCGGCAAATGGGCTGATGAGCGAAATTTGAACTACACCAGTTACCCGGAATTATCCCAGAAGATAGAAGTCTATGAACTGGTGTCCAAACAGCTCCAGGAAGTCAACAAAGACCTGACCAGAGCGGCTAAGATATGGAAATTCGTAAATCTTTATAAAGAATTTGACGCGGACGACGACGAACTCACCCGGACTAGGAAGTTGAGGCGGGCTTTTGTGGAACAACGGTATCAGGATATTCTCACCGCCCTATACCAGGATGTCGAAACAGTTCACATAGATACAAACATTACCTACGAGGACGGACGCGTCAGCCAGATCAAAACCGACTTGCGGATCTTGCAACTCGACATCTAGGAGAATGAAGAATGGAACTCTTTATCGAAGTCGTTGTCACCGGTATCATGCTGGGCGGTGTGTATGCCCTGGTGGCTCTGGGATGGACTCTGATTTATAAATGTTCCGGTGTGTTAAATCTGGCTATGGGCGAGTTGACGCTGATCGGGGCCTATACCTGCCTTCAGTTTTACACTTGGGGCATCCCCTTTGTCCTGTCGATCATTTTCACCCTGATCATCGGCTTAATTTTGGGTATTTTAACGGAGCGGATATTTCTTGACCGGTTGATCGGCGAGCCGGTACTCACCGTGATCATGGTCACGGTCGGGTTATCCTTCTTTTTTAAGGGCCTGGTGGAAACCTTGTGGGGGACGGATACCCGTGTCTTTAGTCCCCCGGTCTTCTCGCTGGAGCCATACAGATTGTTCGGCTGGCTGGTCATCGGTCGAGTCTATTTGTGGAGTTTTTTAGCGGCGTTGGTTCTCCTGGTCTTGTTTGTGGCCTTCTTCCAGTTCACCAAATGGGGGCTGTCCATGCAGGCTACCGCCGACGATGAAATGGCCGCCCTATCTTTGGGGATCAGCGCCCGGTTCGTTTATGCCGCAGCCTGGAGTATTGCCTTTATGGCCGCCGGGGTGGGCGGCACCTTGCTGGGAAACATAAACGGGATCAACATCTCCGTTAGTCATCTGGGGCTGTTGGTCTTGCCGGCCGTAGTGTTGGGCGGTCTTAATTCCGTACCGGGAGCGATTGTGGGCGGCCTGATTATCGGGGTCCTGCAGAATCTTTCCGGGGCCTATTTGGACCAGTACTTTCCGGGCGGCGTGAAGGAAATCGCCCCCTTTGTCTTTATGGTTATCATCTTACTCTTTAAGCCATACGGCCTCTGGGGCTGGGAACGAATCGAAAGGGTCTAGACAATGCAAGCCTATCTACCTTGCGGAGTATATCATCAGCAATATAGCGAAGACCATGCCTGGTGGCAGACTAAGTTCGTCTGGGGTAAAATGATCCTGCTGGGCGTTTTCCTCTTTGTCATTTTTCCCTGGTTCGGCGGCTATTATTTAGGGGTAATGAACAGCATCGGATATACGATCATGGGTGCCCTGGGGGTCCAACTATTGATCGGCTTCTGTGGTCAGATCACCCTGGGCCATGCCGCCTTTATTGCGGTGGGTGCCTATACCAGTGCCCTGATGTTGTTGCATATTCCTGAATCACATGCCTTTTGGGCGGTGTTTTTGACCAAATCGGGATTGCTCTATCCGGTCAGCATCGTCGCGGCCGGCATCGTGGGCGGACTGTGGAGCGTCTTGTTCGGACTGCCTTCGGCCAAGGTTAAGGGCTTTTACCTGATCATGACCACCATGGCGGCCCAGTTCATCACCGTTGATTTTGTCATTACCCAGTATGTGGCCCAAATCGGCGGCCGGGGCCAGGCATTTTCATTGCCGCCGGGGACCATTAAAATCGGTCCCTGGGAAATAGACAGCGATGTGAAGGTTTATTTCCTGATGATCACGCTGGTTATTCTTATGACCATGGCTGTGGCCAACCTGATGCGGTCCAAAACCGGGCGGGCCTGGATAGCCATCCGGGACAACGACATCGCAGCCGAGGCCATGGGAATCAATATCATTTTATACAAGCTTAAGGCTTTTTTCGTGGCCGGGTTTATCGCCGGAGTGGCCGGAGCCTTCTGGATAAGCAATTTATCTGCGGTTAGTCCCGAACATTTCACCTGGTTCTGGTCCCTTTGGCTGGTCGGGGTCATCCTCATCGGTGGGTTCGGAAGCATTCACGGGACTATCTTTGGCTCATTGTTTATGGTCTTAGTCATGGAACTGCTTCAGGTTATCGTGGGCGTCCTGACTCCTTGGTTTCCCAGCCTGTCGATGAATTTTCTGTTCCTGAAGGAATCCCTGTTCGGATTGTCCATCTGTGTTTTCTTGATATTTGAGCCGAACGGATTGTCCTATCGATGGTGGCAGATCAAAAACTACTTCAATTTATGGCCGTTTTCATACTAACAGGAAGAATTATAAGCTGAATCATGGTGTCTTAAAGCCCAGATGGACGGTTTGCGACCAGGTAAGCCGTAGCAGCAAAACCCAAAACGTTTTTGAGACCAGAAAGGGCCGGATTGATGTTCACGACCTTTGTTTCCTTTCCGGCAGCAGGCTAACCAACGTACTCAAAGGGGGTAACATTATGCGGAGTAGAATTGTTTGGTCGTCTTTGTTTGTGGCTTTCTTAACTTTGGGGCTGATTTCGGTCACCGGACCTATCGCGGCCGCCGACGAAGAGATTAATATCGGCGCCATTAACGACATGACCGGGGCGACCTCCGACGTGGGTAAGGATTATGCCCTGGGCGTTAAAGAAGCTTTTACCTGGATTAACGAGACCGGCGGTATTAACGGTAAGAAGATCAAGTTATACCAATATGACTACGGCTACCGGATTCCCGAGGCCGTAACTTTGTACAAGAAACTCAAAAATTATAACAAAGTCGTGGCCATCTTAGGCTGGGGCACGGGTGACACCGAGTCACTTTCTCCTACGGTGACCAAAGATAAGATACCTTACATCTCCGGCTCTTATTCGGCTCACCTGGCCGACCCTAAAAAGACGCCTTATAATCTCTTCTTCGCCGCTGATTACTCCACCAGCGCCAGGGCAGCCATCACGGCCTGGTATGATGAAGTCTGGATGAAGGACGCCAAGTTTAAGGAACGGCGTGACAAGAAAGACAAACCCCGGTTTGTATGCTTTTATGCCTTCCCGGCTCCTTATGCCAGCGCCCCGATCAAAGCCATAAAAGATCAGGCCGCCCTGTTGGGGTTTGAAGTCGGTCCCGATCAAGATATCTCTCTGACGGCCCTGGATTGCAAGAGTCAGGTTTTAGGCGCCAAGTCATTTAAACCTGATCTGGTCTGGCACGGGAATACAACCATGTCGGTGGCTGCCGCCATGCGCGATGCCTATGCCCTGGGCCTGGGAGCCAACCACATTATCAACGTGTGGGGCTTTGACGAAAACCTGCCCCGCCTGGCGGCGGAAGCGGCGGAGGGGGCCATCGGGGTGACGACATGCGCTTTTTTTGGCCAAAAAGTTGACGGGATGGACAATGTGCTGACCTATGCCAAGAAGGTCAATCCTTCGATCCCCTTGGATAAGCGCCTGATTAGAACTATCCAGGGCTGGGGCGCGGTCTTGGTGCTGAAAGAGGCCCTGATGCGGGCTGACAAAAAAGGACCCCTCACCGGTGAATCCATCTTGAAGCAAGGGTTTGAAACCATAAAAGATTTGAACCTGGGGTTGGGTATTCCGCCGGTGTCCTACTCGGCCACGGATCATAGACCTTCGCCTGTCGTGAACATCTATCAATACAAGGGCGGCAAGTTTAGCGTCTTGGAGAAGGTTGACCTCAAGGCCCGGTGGCCCGAAAACTGGCAAAATAAGTGGCTGGGATGGTAGTCGGCATTTTGGATTAGTCCGGTCAGGATCTTTTTTATTCAGGTCCGGGCCGGGCTCCGCCGATTACTCCCGAGCGACTGCCAGGAGACAATTTCAATCGTTTTTACCCAGGGAGGTATGGCCCTTGGCATCGGATCCAATCCTGAAATTGAATAACATCGAAGTCAGATATCATGAAGTCATCCTTGTCTTGAAAGGGGTGTCCATCGAAGTCCCCCGCGGCTCTATTGTGGCTCTGCTGGGGGCGAATGGGGCCGGCAAGAGCACTACTCTCAAGGCTATTTCCGGTCTGCTCAATCACGAAGACGGTGAGGTGACCGACGGGAGCATTGAATTTGAGGGCAACCGCATCGACAAACAATCAGCGGAGCATATCTCCCGTTCCGGGATCGTCCAGGTCATCGAAGGCCGCCGCGTTTTCGAACACCTGACGGTGGAGCAAAACCTCAGAGTGGGCGCCCACTTGCTGACAAAGAAGTCCGGCAAGACCGTCAAAGAAGGGCTGGAGATGGTATACCACTATTTCCCTCGGCTTCGGCAGAAAAGAAATGAAACCGCGGGGTTTATCAGTGGGGGTGAGCAACAGATGACTGTCGTCGGCCGGGCTTTGATGACCTGTCCCAAACTCATCTTGCTCGATGAACCATCCATGGGTCTGGCGCCAATGTTAATTCATGAAATTTTCAACATTGTCACTAAGTTGAATACTGAACAAAGTATCTCCATCCTGTTGGTGGAACAAAATGCCAAGCTGGCTCTGAACGTGGCGCCACATGCCTATGTTATGGAAAACGGCCGCATCGTGATGGATGATACCTCGGAAAGGCTCCGGGAAAATCCTGACATCAAAGACTTCTACCTGGGGCTGACGGACAAGGGGTCCAGAAAAAGCTTTAGAGAAGTCAAACATTACAAACGCCGGAAACGTTGGCTGACTTGATTTCGGCCGGCCGACTTTTCAACATAAGGAGGACGAAGTATGCCTAAAATCTTGGTGACCGCAATTGCTCTCGTGACCCTTGCCTTGGGCTGCCTTATGGCCGTGCCCTGTGTTCATGATTTCAATGGGTTAGCCATGAATGCGGCCGTAGCTGCACCGGCCGAGGATGTCAAACAACCTGTGGTCAAGCTTGATCATATCGAATTTGCTAAAGTATGGCCCGGGTTTTTCATGAGACCTGCCACCAAATGGGAATGTAAAGATGGTAAGGCCGAACCGGTCAAGGAGACTATCCTCCCCGTCGGCAGCGTCATGGTCGTTGATTTCATCTTTACTTTAGAAAACCCCAATACCTTCCCTGTAAAGATGGAAGAAGCCCAATTCACCATCGCCTTTGAGCCTGGATTCGATGTTAATACCGTGACTTACTTCGAGCATCAATGGATTCCCGGTGGTAAAACAAACCATTTGAGAATATCAGCTACTTTTGATGCGGTCACCACCGCCGGGAACCTGGCCGTTACCAGCGGGTTCAAGCTCAAGGAAATGGGACTCAACGCCGGAGACCTGCTCAAAAAATGGTGGGGTGGGGCTGATAATAAAGAAAAGAAGTTCGACTACTGGGTAGAAGTGAAAAACGGCACCGCCACCTTTGTCCTACCCGGAGGTAATGTCATCGCCTCCTTTGCCGGCAAGTACAAAGTGGAATAGACCGTTAATATTGGTGACTAACAAAGCCGGGTCCTGCTCGACGGGAGCAAACCCGGCTTTCGTGCAATAGGGTGTTGCATGTTGCATGTTGCATGTTGCCGGTTGCTGGTTGCTGAGTATCTTCAACGGCTATTACGAAACATGGGCTTGCCAGTGCAATTGAGACCATTCAAGGTGTTATGATTATCCCGCAATGGGCAACCAGCAAGGAGTAACGAGCAACGAGTAACAAGTAACAAGCAACGAGTAACGATCAACCATGTCTCCTCACAAAAGGGACAGTTATGACCGTTGGAGGTATAACCTCCGAGGCCGGGAATCCGGCTCGATTTTCTTACCGTGGTCAGACCAATATGGAACGTCTCAACAACCTAAGAGGTTAACATGACGGAAATCAATCGGACGGAAGGCTACTTTTTACCCGAGCTGGAGACCATGCCTCGGGAGAAGCGGCGTGAGTATCATAACCGAAGACTATCTGAAATCGTCGACTATGCCTACCAGCACGCCCCGGCCATCAGACAGAAATTTAACGACGCCGGGGCTGAACCCGGAGACGTGAGAACGGTGGAGGATTTAGAAAGACTCCCGATCACCGAAAAATCAGATCTGGTCAAAAAGCAGAAAGAAGATTTGCCCTTTGGTGGTTTTGCCGGAATACCTATCGAACGGATGCGACGGATTTTTGTGTCTCCAGGGCCCATTTATGAGCCGGGAGAGGCCGACTGGGAAGACGACCGGTGGACTCAGGCCTTTTACGCGGCCGGGTTTCGAC
>JADFYA010000055.1:0-12916 GCA_015233285.1 Deltaproteobacteria bacterium
CGGTGACGAATAAAATAACCAACTCGACCAGATGATGAAGGCCTACCAGTTGTGGCAACGGCCGCTGGAAAATATCTGCCGCGAATCAGCTCAAAGAAAAGTCAAAGAGATCATGTACGTCCCTAGTGAGCAAGAATGTGTCTCAGAAGACGCCACCCTAGACGAGGCCATTCATCAGTTGATTATGGGTGCCCATCAGTCGCTCCTTGTCCTCCGGGGAGAAGATGTGGTTGGTGTCTTGCGGCTAACCGATGTCTTCAAAGAAATCTGCAACCGGGTCAAAGCCTGCAAAATCTGATCTGCGGTCTGAGTTCTGGTTAGACCTAAGTCCATGTTGTTAAAGCGTAAGGAGGATTTATCGCGATGAGCCTTCAATCGCCGTCTTTGACCCGGAAGCGGGACATTAATTGGAGCCGACTCCTCTTCATCCTCGCCGGTCTGGTTCTGTTCGGTTTGTTCTATGGCTCGCCCTCATGGCCGGATGCGGTTGATCCGGTGGGAAAGCATTTTCCTTTGACCCCCGAGGCCCGAGGAGCCCTAGGACTATTTTTGTTGGCCGTGATATGGTGGGTATTCGAGGTTATCCCGATAGGCGTAACCAGTTTAGCTCTGGGGGTGTTTCAGGTCTTGTTTTTGATCCGCCCGGCTGCCGAGGCCTTCCGGGATTTCACTCATCCCGCGGTCATGTTTATTTTGGCTTCAACCATCATCGGCACGGTGTTGACCAAAACCGGCATACCCAGGCGGTTGGCTTACCGGACACTGGCCATCGCCGGGGAACGGACGGGAATGATTTACCTGGGTTGCTTTATGATCACCGTCCTGCTCACCCATATCATGGCCCAGACGGCTGTGGCCGCGACCATTTATCCTTTTTTGGTGGCCATCTATTCATCTTACGGTGGGGCCAAAAATAATAACTTTGGGAAAGGTCTGTATATCGGCATGGCCTATATGGCCGGAGCCGGCAGTATCATCACTCTCCTGGGGGCGGCCAGAGGGGCCGTGGCAGTTGGATTTTTCCACGAAGTGGTTGGTAAAGATATTGATTTCTTTCACTTTAGTTACTATTTGTTTCCCATTGGCTGGTTGATGATGTTTCTTCTCTGGGCTCTGCTAATGGTCGTTTTTAAGCCGGAAAAACCGTCCATCCCTGGGTTAAAGAAGAGGGCCCAAGAAATTATCCAAGAGTTGGGGCCGTTAAGTCTTAAAGAAAAACAGGCCTCCTATATCATCGCCGGGGTTATCTTGCTCTTGCTTCTACAAACGGCTGTTCCGCCACTGCGCCAATTGGATAAGAGCGCGATTATCCTAATATCTTCCCTGCTATTTTTCTTGACGGGCATCCTCGATATTAACGATCTGGAGGAGATCCCCTGGAACATCATCTTATTGTTTTCCGGAGCCATGAGTTTGGGTTTGTGCTTATGGGGGACCGGTGCAGCCAAGTGGCTGGCCGTGCAACTGGTTGTCCTATGCAATTCCTCTAGTTGGTACATTTTTCTCATGATCCTGGCCCTGGTCGTCATGGCTTTGATTAATTTGATCGTAAACGTGGCGGTTATGGCTATCACCATTCCGGTGGCCCTGTTCATGGCCCCGTACTTAGGCTTGTCATCGGAGGTTATTTTATTCGTCACCGTGGTCGCGGCGGGAATGCCGTTCATGTCTTTATCCGGGGCCGCGCCCAATGCTATTGCTTATAATTCAAGACAATTCACCACGAAGGAGTTCTTCCGGACGGGCCTGCTGGCCAGTGGTATTCTCCTGGCTGTTATCGCCCTGGCCGTCACTGTCATTTGGCCGTTCATGGGTATGCCCGTAATCGTGCCCAGATAGATACCATGCTAAGAGAACCGGAGATGCCAAGGGTGTCTTTGATGTATCTTCACCGCTTCAGCGGGGCATGTGGAGTTTGTCTAAATTTTTCAATACCGCTCTCAACCGGGAGCACCGGTCCTGATTAGGGGGATAATGGAAATGCTGGAACAGCTTTTAGATCGGATTGTATCACGGGTTAACGTCTGCTTACGGGAGCTAAGTTACAATATTACAGATCATGTGAGACACGTCATACCTGCCAATAAGTTTCTTCAATTTCATGCTTTTTACGGCTTGACACCCCATAAAAAATTACATTTTTACATTAAGAGTTCCAACCTGGCCGGGAGTTCCTTATTGGGCAAATGCACGGTTCATTCTTCCGTGCTCTACAAAAGCCATTTGCGGGGAGACGAGCTGAAAAACAAAGATGAGATGCTGCCTTATATCGGATTCCAGATTCCTGTTTACGAAGATGAAGTGGTTCGGATCAAAGATAGCTTTTTGATTAAGAACCTGATTCACAGCCATTCGCACGACCCTGAGAACCCGGACGAATTCCTGATCAAAAATACTGTTTCCATGCACTACGCCAATATCCATGGTTCCACCGTAATAGGTTGTTTCCTGGCCCCGTTCAGCACCGTAGATATGTCTACTTTTCGCAACTGCGTCATCGGGACTTTTTCCTACGTCCAGGCTCGACGTCTGACCCATCAATTGGTTGAACCAGGGCGGATCTGGATCAAAGACGGAGAATCTTTCGAATTCGATTATCGCTTTCCGGCAGGGGTGGTGGATCGCTATATTTCTTTGGAGCCCGGATGCGCTCCGAAGGGTATATTTATTGATTTCGTGGAACAACGGGAGGAAGACTGGGAACCGATCCTAGAGATGGCCAGATATGAACCACCCATCGCTGACGTCGCCGCAACAGCCGCCTTTAGTCGTTACGCGGTGGCCAAAGGGACGACGAGTGTGTTGGAAAACGTTTACGTCGCACAGGGGGCTTATTTAGAGGATGCTTACATGGGCAAGGGGTCCAATGCTCAGGAAAATTGTTACATCATCAAATCTCGGCTGGACGGTAATGTGGTTACAGCCCACGGCGGCAAAGTCATCCATTGCCGACTGGGTTCCCACGTGTTTGTCGGTTTTAATTCTTTTCTCAATGGAAAGGAAAATTGTCCCATCAAGGTTGGAGAAGAAAGCATTGTCATGCCCCACACCATCATCGACGCGGATGAACCTCTCGATATCCCACCGCGGCACCTGGTCTGGGGCTTTATCGGAAACCGCCGAGACCTGGAGCAGAATAGTGTCAATCTCAATGACCTCGGCAGGATATCTACTGAATTGCAGAAGGGTAACCTGTCCTTCAAAGGGAACGGGCATGCCTTCGTCAGGGCCTTCAAACATCGGATCGAACACATCCTGGAACTGAACGGCGCTTTCTTTGACGGCATGTCCAAGCCCGGCCACATCCACCGCATCCGCGACGCCTCCTTTAACACCATCCAGCCCTACTACGGTGGCCCGCTTAAAGGTCTCTTTGCCGATATGGACATCCATCCTCTGGACGATGTGGTTTAGGCAAAAATGGAATAACCAACCAAGAGGAATGTAGAAAAAATGGTCAGACTGGCGCCTTCTATTTTGTCTGCTGATTTTAGCATGTTGGGTGAGGATATTCGAGCCGTGGACAGGGCTATGGCCGATTATATCCATATTGATGTGATGGACGGCCATTTTGTGCCCAACATCACCATCGGACCCTTAATCGTCAAGGCCGTACGCCGGGTAACTGAGTTACCTTTGGATGTACATTTGATGATAGCGCAGCCGGAATTGTTTATTAATGATTTTCTGGCGGCCGGTAGTGACATTATCACCGTCCATGTGGAAACCTGCCGGCATCTCCACCGGACGGTTCAAATGATTCGGGATGGGGGGGGGCGACCGGGCGTGGTCCTTAATCCCACGACTCCCTTGACCACTCTGGACTACATTCTTGAAGATGTGGATTTGGTCTTGCTCATGAGCGTCAACCCAGGGTTCGGCGGCCAGAAATTCATCCCGTCTTCCCTGTCGAAAATCGCCGCCCTGAGGCAGATTATTGACAGCCGTGGTCTTAAGGTGGATATCGAAGTGGATGGAGGCGTCAATCTGGATACGGCCGCAGCGGTTATCGGGGCTGGGGCGGACATCTTGGTGGCTGGTTCGGCCGTGTTTGGGAGTTCCAATTACGCTGAAACCATCGCAGCGCTCAAGGGAAGCCACACGCAATGCCTGGTAATTTAAGCATAAAGAGTGGAGACGCTTTTCTGAGGGAACAATCAACTAATCTGAGAGAAACTCTATCCTCTTTGTCTACATCACCCTACAATCGACGAGAGATTATTAACCCGCCGGCTTGAGGATCGGATCAGTTGGGCCGCGGCCATCAGGTTTTTGATAAGATGTCATCCACCTCGGCGTCGAGTCGATACACCTCAGCGACTATGGCCGCGGGACCTTTGTTTCTGGCGCGTTTCAGGTCCTCACCCCACTTCAAAAGCAAGGCATTATCTA
Organism: Deltaproteobacteria bacterium; assembly: GCA_015233285.1. The sequence goes on from JADFYA010000055.1 coordinate 4,393, forward strand.
TCCGGGTTATTTTTTTGTCCTTAGCCCATTCCCAGCCGAGCTTATCTCCAAGCTTTTCAAGGAATTCTTTCATTTCATCCCGGTCGGCCGGAGGGATGACCTGGAGGATTTCATTCATCCGGTGCTTCCATCCCTTGATCAGTATGGTGCCTTCGTAAAACCTACGAAACCACATCTGCTCTTCTTTGGTCGCCATGAAAGCTCCTTAAGTAAATCATGCCAAGCTGATGAATCCAGAGAACCCCGGAAGGATTCGCAGTTCGGTATTAAGCTTTAAGTTTTCACTGGTGGGCTTATCCGTTCTCGGGCCGTGGCCGGCCAGCCAAGATACTACTATCATCTAATGCCTTCAAATTAGCAGAACACACCAAAAAGTCAAGAAAATTTCGATGATCCCCCAAAGATCCCAGGCCGGCCATGATGGTCAATAGATCGCCTTCGTTGTTTTGAGTCGGGGGTTTCGGGAGACCGATTCATCTATCTGCCACGGGAGGCTTCTATCGCTTCACCACCTTGTCCATATTTCGGATGAACTGGTCCAACGAGACGGCGGTGGCGGCGTTCCGGAAAAGGATGTTCAATACATCCGGGTCGTTGATTTCTTCAACTGCTATTAAAAGATCATGCGAGGGAGTCTCAAATCTTAACCTGAGGAGTTCAATAATAACTTGGCGCGACTTTAGCAACGCACCTTCCAGTTTTCCTTCCAGTTTTCCTTCCAGTTTTCCCTTCCTAATTCCTTCCAGTTCCCCCTCGCTTCTTCCCAAGTTATATTCTATTTCCTTGATAGCGTCATAGGCGGCAGATTCAATCATGATATCTCTCCTTCTGGCAATCAGCATCGTGGTCAAATTTTTGGAGACCAGGCCGGCCATGATGGCCATGATGGTCAGTAGATCGGCTTTATCTTTACTCGGTAAGGTACTCTGGTAGACCGATGCCTCGGCCCGGTCCACGAATTCTTCTCCATGCCGCATCAACGGGACAAGAGGCATCAGGCAAAGGTTGCCTTCCTCGAATACTTCCTGGGCATCAAAATCAGAGAGTTGAGTCAGCCGAAAACGAAACATCACGTCTTCATCTTCGTATTTCCCTGAGGCGACTCCAGACGGTCGCAGCAGCAACACGTGCCCAGAAACCCCTATGTGGTATTTTAGCATATATCGGCAGCGGTATTCAAGTAGCCGGAGGGGCACGTCATTGTCCCAACGGCTTTGGATTTCGAGGATAATCAGGCGTTTTCTTCCTGTCTCATCCGTGATCATGATGGCAGAATCGCTGTGTCTGGCGTTCACCGTCTCTGTTGGTATCTCCTCTAAAAGATCGCTGGACGCCACTGGTATCCCGATCAGCCGCCTAAGGATTTCTTCCCGACATTTTTCTATGAGTATTTTTGAGCTGATATCGTGGTGCATTGGATTTCCTTAGAAATTTAAGAATGGGTCCGGTGCATGGCGATCAGAAGTATTTGGGGCTTCAAATTTTGTATTTTAGCATGTGTTGGCTTCAACATGCAAGTGATCTCAATGCCGAATCCGGTATCGGGTCGCCTATCGGGAAGTTTAATAAGGTTGCCCTGATATCTTTACTTGCGGTCGCCGGCCGGGCTGTGATATTAATTTGAGTGCCGGCGCCCTGGTCTTCCCCGGAGTACGAATCGTCGGCTTTCCCTTGGTCAAAACGTAGATCCCGTTAACTCAGTGTTGGGAGTTTATATGCAGGCGAATATCAGACTCGACGATGGCTTTTCCCTGGACTTGACCAATATGACGGCCCAGACGCTAAGGGAGGGTGTAACGCCCCAAGATCTGCTGGAAATGGCCGGGAAGGCGACAGAGGCATTGAGTACTCTGACCAGGATCAGAGAAGGAGAAGTGCAGGCCCATGGCGAGCAGGTCAAGTTTATGCACTTACCCTATCCGGATGCCGGAATAGTGAACGTGGCCAAGATTACTTCTTGGGCCGATAACCTGGTCGGGCAATTCGACGCCGTGGTGTCCATCGGCATCGGCGGTTCATATTTGGGCAACAAGACCATTCAAGAAGCCCTGGCTCATCCCTATTTTAACGAGCTGTCGGCCAAAGGCAGGGGAGGGCGCCCCAAACTTTATTTTGCCGGCCAAAATCTGGATCCGGCCAATTTGCGCGGCTTGTTGGATGTCATCGACGTGGGCCGGACCATGTTTGTGCTCATTTCCAAATCTGGTGACACGGTGGAACCGATGAGCGCCTTTATGGCCTGTTATGACTTGGTCAAGCAGTCAGGACACAACCCGGCGCGACATTTTACGGCCATCACTGACATATCTAAAGGTCTGTTGAAGGAGATCGCTGACCGGGAAGGAATGGACACCTTTGTCGTTCCGGCCGGAGTGGGCGGGAGATGGTCGGTCATGTCGGATGTGGGTCTGGTCACCGCGGCGGCAGCCGGTATCGATATCTCGGCCATGCTGGCCGGAGCCCGGGCCATGGATCAGGCCTGTCAGGCAGCCGGTCCGGAGTCAAATCCTGCCTTGGCCTATGCCTTATTTCACCACATCCTGGACAAAAAATACGGCAAAATCATTTCAGTGATCATGCCCTACGTCACCGCCTTAAAATCACTGGGTGAATGGTATGTGCAACTGTTGGCCGAGAGTCTGGGTAAGAAGATGAACCGGCAAGGCCAGGTGGTTCATGAGGGCCGGACCCCCATCCCGGCCGTAGGAACGACGGATATGCACGCCCAAACGCAGCAACATCGGGAAGGTAAAAATATCAGGGCGTTAACCTTTATCCGGGTGGATGATTTCGGCCCCGGAGAAGTAATTTTACCTGATGGGTTTAAGGACGTGCCGCAACTCGGTTACCTGTGTGGTCATCCCATGAGCCGTTCACTTGATGCCGCATTGACCGCTAATGAGACTTCCCTGGCCGAAGCAGGTCGACCGAATTGCCGCCTGTCCATTCCGGCGTTGACTCCCTATACTCTGGGTCAGTTATTCTTTTTCTTTGAGATGGCCACAGCCTTTGAAGGGGAGTTGCTCAACGTTAACGCCTATGATCAGCCCGGGGTGGAGGCTTACAAAAAAATTATGAAACAGATACTGAGGCCCTAGTCGAACGGTTCGTTCTTCTACATCACGCCTAGGTCGGAATCTTTAACGGTCGCCTGGAATCATGCCATCAGGAATATTGATCACCATCATCTATATTACGGTGCTGACCTTTTCCGCCCTGTACGCACCTCAACCGCTGTTACATGTCTTGCACCGGGAGTTTGGGGTCGGTGAGGCAACGGCCTCTTTGCTGATTACCGTGACCATGCTGCCTCTCAGCCTAGCCCCGATGGTTTATGGTCTGCTGCTGGAGAACTACTCGGCCAAAAGGATTATGGTGGTGGCCGTTTCTTTTCTGGCCGGCAGTGAACTGGGTATATATTGGTCCAATTCGTTTACCCAATTACTGGTGATCCGGTTTTTCCAAGGGCTGGCTCTTCCAGCGATCATGACTTCGCTCATGACCTATGTGTCGTCGTCCAGCACCGGGCGCCATATCCAGTCGGCCATGGCCACGTATATCGCGGCGACCATATTCGGCGGTTTCTTCGGTCGGCTTGTATCCGGGTTTGTCTCCAGCCATTTGGGTTGGCGCTACTCTTTTCTTACTCTTTTCTTCGCCTTTGCCGTAGCTTTGATTCCACTGAGCCGACTTAAAGCAGAGGCGCGGGCAAAGTTCTTACGACCCAGTTTGGCAGACTTTTCTGAGGTGTTGCGTGCTCCCGGATTTTTCCGGGTCTACGTGGTCATATTTTTTTCCTTCTTCGTCTTTGCCTCGTTACTAAATTTTCTGCCTTTTCGGTTGAATGAATTAACCGGTCAACCATCGGAATTCCGCATCGCCTTGTTGTACTTCGGCTACCTTATGGGGATGGTCGTATCCCTCAATTCCGTGCGAATCGTCCGGATCCTGGGGGATGAACACCGGGCCATTCGGGCCGGTCTGTGGTGTTACCTGGGCGCGACACTCTTGTTCCTTTCAACTCTCCCCCAGGTGCTCTTTGCGGCCATGTTTTTATTTTGCGCCGGAATGTTTTTGGTTCACGCCGTGGCTCCTGGCCTGTTAAACAGTCAGATACAAAGCAAAAGAGGCCTGGTTAACGGCCTGTACATTTCTTTTTACTATGCCGGCGGGACACTGGGCTCCTATTTTCCCGGCATGATCTACCAGCGATTTGGGTGGACGGCCTATATCATATTTTTGGCTGCTGCTTTGGGATTAAACATCTACATCGCCATGAGTTTTATGGGACGCCGGGGTGGCGGCAAGGCGGGCTGGTGAAGCGTTTCGTGGTAGAACATGCCTTTTTGTCACGGTTGTCACGGCTTGACAAGAGCCTGGGATTCTTCGAGCAGGGACTCATCGGCTGGGCAGGCTTTGGCGGTATGTTTTGACCTGGGCAGGTACCGTTCCCGTTCACTCAACAGACACCCACAGTATTGTTGCCGATACAGGCCTAGTTCATGGGACTTTTCGATACCTTCTTTCCAACCTTCCCGAAAATCGCGATAAAGGAATTTGACGCCTATTTTCTTGGCCGATTCTTCGGCTAACTGAATGATCAGATCGTGCTTCTGGTGCTTGCTGTATAACAGAGTCGTGGTCCAATAATCAAACTTGCCGCGCTTAGCCAGGCGAGCCGAGGCTTCGAGTCGACGCTGATAGCAGAATAGACATCTTTGCTCCTCCCGAAAAGCCACATTTCTGAAGAACTCCGCTACGTCATAATCTTCCTGATAAATGACCCGCAACTGCATCTTATCGGCAAAAGCCCGAACCGTGTCTTGCCTCTTCTTAAATTCGGCGTAGGGATGGATGTTGGGGTTAAAAAAGTAGCCGAATAACTCAAACTCTTCGGCCTGTAACACCTTCACCGGGTAGCAGGCGCACGGGGCGCAACATATATGTAATAAAATCTTCATCTTCATTTCAGATTATGCGATAGGGGCGGGAGCATGGCCTGCTTTAGCGCCCAGACGGCAAAACAAGTGGTTTGGACGTTCTTTTTGGGAATCTTATTAAATTGGATGGGAGTGTCACTTATATAAGCGCCGTCGGGTTGTTGTGTGGCGCAGAGATAGGACACGGCGTCATCCACCGGCTTGGATCCGGTGGGCATACCCGCGACAGTTAGAGCAAGAAGGACATAGGCCGTTATTTCCGGGTCTGCCGAACCTGAAGGTCCCGATCCGAACCCGCCGTTGATACCTTTTTTACTTCGCGTCATCCACTCGATGCCCTGCGCCACGATGGGGTCGGATGGCTGTAGTCCTGCAGAGCAAAGGGCGTTAACCACCCATGCCGTTGCTACAGATAAGGACTCGCCGCCTTTGGGGATACTCCAACCGCCGTCTATGTTTCGGGCAGTTATGAGGTTCTCCATGGCCCGCTTAACGGGTTGTTCATCCGCCTTCATTCCCGAGGCTAGAAAAGCTTTAACGGCTATGGCCGTGTAATGCGATAAAGATGGTCCTTGGCCCTTAATCCTGGGAAAACCACCGTCAGTCTGTTGACATTGTTTCAGCCAGGCCACGGCCCGTGACACAGACTGCTTGCCGGTATCCAATTGAGCCAAGGCAATGACTGCAAAAGCCGTATGGGCGGAATTATTATTCCAACTTCCGTCGTTTTTCTGGTCAGTCAGGAGAAATGATTTTCCGTTTCGCACCGCATCGCTGTTGCCCAAGCCGCAAAGAGCCAGACTGTGAATCGCCCAAGCCGTGGTTTCGGCTTCACTCGCGGATGACTCCATGACCCGCGGCCATCCCCCGTCTTTACCTTGAGCCTTCAAAATATATCCGACCGCTTTATTGATAGTTTCACGAACGTCATTTTTGGCCGCAGCCGGAGTGATAAACACGGCCAGGGTCAGGGTGATCACGATTAGGGCAGTCAAACCGCTTTTCCTGGTTTTCATAGTTGGCTCCTTAAGACTTGAAGAGAACCGGCCACTAGGGCCGATTGCTTACGGAGAAAGGATTTTGCCGGGCTCGGGATTATCAGTCTCGGGCCATCTTTACTTAAACACAGCCGATGGTTACTTGTTGTCAATCAATCTGACCGAGCATTGGTTGGTTTCGGTGATACCTTGGGAGATGATCAGTTTTTTTCCTATGCTTCGTCCATCTTCTAAAACCGTTCGATCATAACCGGCCGTTTTTCTGGATGACCTGACGATATGAGGATATCTGCGGGCGGCATAGGCCAAAAGCAACGGATCATCGATCTTGACTAAGCCACGTTCACCGTTCAATCTCCCTTTGATTTGTTCTTTTGTTTGTAACTTGGATCGAAACCCCTCAACGATACCCACGGCAAAGTCTGATTCCCGATGGCGGTTCAATCCCTTGCCTTGATTATATTGATGCCATTGGGATCGGATGAAGTGATACACGAAATCATGTACATAACTGGCAATTTTTACATTTTCCGGGGTCCCGCTGATTTCCAGGACTCTTCCTATTTTGCCCTTTTCCAGGACGTAGCTGGCCGCCCAAAGACAGTAGATAAAGTAAAAATCCTGCAGCAGATGAGCCAGCCGATAGTCTTCGCGACGATGGCGTAGAGCTGGTTGGCCCACAAAAACGGTTACAAAATTTCGGGAACTCCGGTGAGACAGTAGATCCAAGTTATACCTGGCCAAGAGTTCATGGGCCTTGGCCATGGCTGATTCGGCTTCGTGTCGGTTTCGGCTCTCGGCCAGGGCCATGAGCTTTTTTACCCTGACCATGATTTTGTCCTCCGGGCTTGATGGTTCCGATTCGGCCCGGCCATCCAGCGGCTGGTATCTTTCCGAAGCCTTGGGGTCAGCCTGGAGTAATAGGCAGGCCCGGTGGAAGGTGGGACCATGAGGAGGTTCATCGTACTTGCCCAGCACCTCTTCGGTCAACTGGTGGGCCATTTCATGCCGTAATACCTCACGCACGGCTTCCCACGAATGATTGAACACAAGATTCCGGTTTAAGCAAATCTCACGCTTCGCCCCAGACCAGTGTCCCCATTTATGGTTCATATCTTTAAGGCTGAACAGCGGTCTCCGCATCAACCCCTGGTAGGTCTTGGGGAGGGCCCATTGAGCGACATCCCATTCACAGGCCAGCCCGTGGAGAACGCGTTGTTCCAGTTGTTCTTGAAAGTATATTTTATTTTCTGTTTGTGGTTTCATCCGGCGGACCTGGCGTTGTATGGGGATATGATAACAAATTTTTATACCGGAGAGACAAGGCCGTGTCAATCACCTAATTCTGATGATAACCTTTTTATCTAAGGCCTCAACTAATATTTCTTTGTCACCGGCCCGGCCTAAGTCTACGGTCAACTTGCGACCAGTAATCAGTAACAGAATGATATGAATTAACCGGTAGTCCCGGTTTGTCCCATTTATAATCTAAGAAATACCATAGGGTTAACTATATACCTGCCTTCTGTTTTTTATTGTGTTTTCCACGCTTTTGCGCGATAAAATGCTATCTAAGGCTTTTCTCCAGTCCAGGCTGGATATGATTTGATTGTCGCCTGGTTTGGGCGGACCTGAATTACTGTGATCTAACATAATGAGGTCAAGAGCATGGGCGATAGAGAGACGGAAGGACATGTTACCTCCAACAGCGACCTGCTGTCCCGGGAATATATAGCTGTGCGGAGTCAATTAGTCAATGCCGGGTTGATCGCTTGTGCCCTATTCGGTCTTCCCACCCTGTTCGCATCTTTTTATAGGGCCAGGGATATCGGCTGGCAACCCCTCATGTTGGTCCACTTCGGCACCTACCTGATCATTCTTGGAACCGTATTTTTTCGGCAGCGTATAAGCTTTCAGAACAGGGCATTTGTCTTCCTGGCCATACTTTTCCTGGCGGGAACGGCCAGCGTCCTCACCTGGGGTCTTATCGGCATGGGGGTGATCGTTTTAATTACGTGGAGTGTTCTGACGGCCATTCTTTATGGTTTGCGGGCCAGCCTGGCCGCAGTGTTCGTCAGTATGGTCGTTACGTCGGTGACAGGCGTGGGAATAGCCTTGGGCCTGTTTTCTTTCCGGTTTAATATCAATGTTTACGCCGTGGCTCCATCTTCCTGGATTATGGTGACCGTTGGGGTTGGACTCCTGGGCTCGATTATGGTCGCCAGTTTGGGACGGTTCCATGAATCATTGATCGAGTCAATTGATACCTTAAATAAAAGCATGGATGAGTTACACCAGGCAAATGAAAGACTGGTTAATGAAATTAAAACTCGGGAAGGGGTGGAGAAGTCTCTTGTAGAAAGTAAGCAACGGTACCGTTCACTTTTTGATTATCATCCAGATGGAGTATGTTCATTTGATCTAACGGGCAAGTTTATCTCTGTAAATGCCGGTATGGAAAAACTCACCGGGTATCGCTCAGAAGAACTGGGTCAAATGAGTTTTTTTGATATTCTGACCGTAATGGAAACGAAAAGAGTAAAAGTACATTTTCAGAAAGTAGTAAATGGTAACCCACAGAAATTC
>JADFYA010000055.1:12953-13522 GCA_015233285.1 Deltaproteobacteria bacterium
AGACCAGACTCGATTCGATGCTAATGTCACAATTATTCCTATTGTGGTTGGCCTCGAAATTGTAGGTGTTTACGGCCTTTGTAAGGATATCACGGATAGCCGGCGGGCTGAAGAAGCGTTGAAGGTCAGCGAAGCCAAATTGACCAGGGCCTCATATATGGCCCACGTGGGTCATTGGGATTGGGACCTTGCGACCGGAGAAATCCATTGGTCTGACGAAGTATACCGAATTTTTGGCTATGAGCCCGACTCGATCACTCCCACCTACGACGTGTTCATCCAAACCATCCATCCTGAAGATCTAGAAAGGGTCAAAGCGGCGGTGGACCCCAGGTACAGAAACAAAGCACCATGTGATATCGAATTTCGTTTTTTCCGGCAGGATGGAACCATCGGGTATGGCCATGCCCTATGGGAAATTGTAAAGGACGAGGCTGGGCAACCCATTCGGGTAACCGGATCCATGCAAGATATATCCAATCTGCGACGGGCCGAAGATGCCAGGAAAAAATTGGAATTTCAGCTTGTTCAAGCCCAAAAGATGGAGGCCATCGGCACCCTGGCAGGTG
>JADFYA010000056.1 GCA_015233285.1 Deltaproteobacteria bacterium
GAAAGAAACGTCCAAGGGTTGCAGGGCGTCAACTCCAAGTTGGAAGATGACCTGGTCCAGCACCAGGCCCGAGCCACCCGAGAGGCGGAGGCATTCAAGCGAGACGTCAACAACCTCAATAACGAACTGCGCAAAGTGGTTTCAACGGCTGAAGACGCCGCCAAAGAAAAAGCCGAGGCGGTGCAACGGGCTGAGACGGCCATAAGAGAGAAAAGCGCGGTCGAAAATCGACTGGCCGCAGTGCAGGGTGAGCTGGAAGCTGGGGAAAAAAGAGCCGCGGCTCTAGCCGAAAAAGCCAAAACCAATGCGGATACCTTAACCGCCCAGGTAGCCTTGTTGAAAAGCGAGTTGGAAAAGGCCATCACCATGGCGGAAACGGCCTTCAAAGAAAAAGTCGCGGCTGAGGAAAAACTGACCACCATCCAGAAGAGGTGGGAACAATACATGGCGAGTAAATAATATGGACTTTGATCGAGATGGAAATATCGCCGAGCTGACCAGGCGCCGAAACCATCTGGCCGCGCTTTCGGATGAATTATCGGCTGAACTTGGATCCACCAAGTCGGAGGAGGAGGCCGATGCGGTCTATTTGCAGTCACTCACCCGTGACTTTGCCCTGACTACCAGAAAAATTAAGGACCTTACCGCTGAGATTTTTTATTTTGAGAAAAAACGGACCGACGTGGACGAAGGTTCACATCTTCTGCTCCAGGAATTTGAACGCAGCCAATCAGAACTCGACCTGCTGAAAGAGCAAAAGCAGGCAATTGACCGGGATACGCCGCGGTTGGCCGAGGAGAAGCTCCAAACCGAGGCGGCCTTGGACTCCTTTGACCATGAGCTCAGTCAACTCCGGCCTCGGGTGGAAGAGTTGGAATTGGAGTCCGATCAATTAGCCTCTCAAGTAAATAACAATTTAACCAATGAATATACTAGATGGAATGAAGTCGAACTCGGTTTGACCCAAATGATGGAAAAGCTGCTTGGTTTGATACGAGATAGAGACACGCTTAGTAACCAGATTCAAGCCCAAGAGGAAAAGTCTCTGCGGTTAGGACAAGAGGTCGATTCTCTTAACCAAGAAATACAGGACATGGAAGAGATCAGATTGCTCCTGGATAAGAAAGCCGTTTTAGTATCCGATCTGGACAAGTTAAACCGGGAGGTTGAGCCGGCGGAAAGAGAATTGGATATTCGACAATCCGGGTTGGCGGCCAAGCGGGAGCAACTTGAGGTTATGTCTCGGCAAAATCAAGAGCGGATGGCGGCCGTCGCTTCTTTAGAACACGAACTGGGGCCATATCTGGCGTCTATGCAGGCCCATGGAGCTGCGAAAGAAAAACGCGACGCGTTGATGTCGGCCACCCAAGGCGGTCTGACGGATCTGAGCAATTTATTTAATGAGAACATGTCGTTAGGGAAAGACATAGATTTGACGTTGAATAAGATTGATGCCGCCCTTTCGTTTATTAAATCGACTTCAGAATAAAGTCTAAGACCCAACCTCAAGTCCTGAATTATGGAGATCCGCCATGTTGAATCAAGACGCCGCACTCCCTCGGATGGACCAAAGATTGCAAGAAATCGCCGACAAAGTGGCGTCTCAACTTCAAGCCAGAAAGGTCAGAGACACCCTTAGGACGGAGATCAAACGGGCCGGCCTGGAGATCGAGTACATCAAAGATAAGCTGGATTTGATCCGGATGCGGCGGACTGAAACCCAGCAGGCCATTGCCGATCTTAAACCGCGGCTGTCCCTTATCCAACAGGATATCTCCACGCTAGAAGAAAAGAAGCAATGGGCTGAAAAGGAGTATCTCAGGTTACAGTATCTGGAAAAAGACCTGGAAACCAAATTGGAGGTTTTGCCCCAGGTCAGGTCGGAGGTGATTAAACGGCGGCAGGAAGTCCGGAAAGCCACGGCCGAATTTGCGTCCCGGAAGACTGACCTGCAGGATATGCTCGTTCGGAAATCTGGTTTGGAAGAAGAGATTTCGTCGCTCAAGGACAGACACCGGCATCTTTCAGACAAGATAAATATGATGCGAACTGTTCGGGATATGGTCTCGGGCCGTAAACCCGATAACATGAGCGAGTCCGAATTTGAACACATAAAACCCCTGCTGAACACGTCCGTTGGTGAATATTCTCATGATGTTACAGCCCAAGTGACGCATCTAGAGCAAAGTATCGGTCACTTAAAATCGAAACTGGACCACAGTCTGACGGAGACAGAGCATCTTTTGGGTGATAAGGAGCAACGGGTCAAAACCGTGGCTGAATTGAAATCCGGGGTGGCGCCTGGAATTACGCCGCCGATCATCCTATCCGAAATGAAGGAGCTGGAGAGCCAAAAAAAGGCCGCAGCCGATAAGCTGAAGACCATTAGTGGCCAAATAGCCCAGCTGGACAACCAGACCAAAGCCGTGGATACGGAATTGGGTCAAGCCCGGGAAACTGAGACCGGCTCTAGGGGTGAATTAACCCGTCTTACGGCCATCAAGCACGACCTGGGCCAGGCCGCGAATATGGAGCAGGAGATAATCAGATTGAATCGGGAAATCCGCCGGTTGGAGATAGAGGCTGAAGCCGGTCAGGCCGTGTGTGGGCTTATTCGGCAGGTGGAGCAAGAGATGAAGACGGTTGATCAAGAATTACTGTCGGCCGTTGAGCAGGAAAAAGAGATGTATGAGCAACTTTTGGGGGAGTTAGAAAAACCTTTGACCGCTTGATGACCCCTCGAAGTAATATAATGTTAAGGAGTTTTGTTTTTACCCCGTTTTGCCGGGACACCAACACACTAAACCTGACCCGTGCTCCCAGATATAAACACGCAACACGATGGAGGATCATCTCATGGTAAATGAATATACTGACAGAACAGGGTTTTGGGGTGGAGTGGCCAAGGTGTTGAACGCCGGAGGCAGCGCCACGGTATACACCTATGATGCCACAGCCACCGCCTTGGGGAAATTTTTTTCGGTGATCAAGAAGGCCCCGAGCCTGCCTGGAAAAGCCAAGGGGATATTCACCGTAGGGCTGGGCGGAATCAGACCGGGAGAAATCAAGATACTCGAAGCAAAGATTAAAGATTATGAAAATAAGATCAAGGTGTTGTATTATGAGATCGGCAAAGAAGGGGCCAAGTCCGAAGCCGCAGACGCCGCTATGGCCCATGAGTCTGTTACCCAACTAATTTCTGATGTTAGAGAATATGAAAAGGAAATCCAAAGACTCCAAAAAAGAATTGAAGAGGTAAAGGAACAACGAGAGGCGGCGGCTTCGGTCAAGAAGAAACATCAGGAAGACGTCGCGTCGGCCAAAGAAAGTGAACGGATGTCCGAAGAGCAGATATTAACCGGCGTGGCTTCGGCGATTAAGAGATCAATCAAAGAAGGACTCTTTGAGTCTGTTTCTGATCGGGCCGTGTTTGAAAGAGTGGCCAATGATCTTCTAGATAGCGAGACGGAGATCAAGATCTTGGCGGCGGCGGAATTAGGCAAGATGGGTAATCAGGCGGCCGTGCCAATTTTTATGGAGGCGGTGAAGTTTGACAACCCAGCCCTGGTCTCCGAGATAATTAATTCGCTCATCGGTATCGGCGATGCACGGGCCATTTCATTATTTAAGAAAATGATTTACCACCCCAGCTACCAGGTCCGGATCGGCTGTCTCAGGGGACTTTATAAACTGGCCGGGTCCGACGATGCGGGGCCGCTGCTGATAGAAAGTCTGCGGGATAAACATCCGGAAGTAAGAAGAACGGCCATTACCTTCATCGGGTGGAAGGATTATGCCGACGCCACTCCGGGTTTGATCCAATGCCTTAAAGACGGAGAGCCCCGTGTCCGAAAGGCGGCCGTTTCAGCCCTGGCCAATCTCAAAGACAAGGCGGCGGTATTGCCCTTGATCAAGCTGTTATCCGAAAAAGAGATAGAGATTCGGGAGAAAGCTTTAGACGCCATCAGGTTGATTACCGGCGAGGAGATCGTCTGTGACGTTCACGCGTCCGGCAAGGCTTTGGCCGAATCCATCGACAATCTCCGCGACTGGTGGCAGGAAAAGCGGATGGGTGACCAGGAGCCGGCGGCTATGGAATCGAGCCTGGTTGAGCCTGATCTTCTTCAACCTTCCGAGGAGGTTGAGCCTGGTGTCGGCGAAGTTGCGGAACCTCTGGAGACTGCTTCGGCGGCTGCAATCGAGACCACGGAAGAAATCGAGGCGGCAGAAGTGACCGAACCGGAATCCCAACCTGAAGCTTTGGCTGATGCCGAGACTGAATACGAGTCAGAGGCTGAACCGGAAGAGAGCGTCTCTCCGGCGGCTGAGGAGTTATCAGATTCAGAGCCGTCTACCGTGGCGTCGGATGATCTGGAGGAAGAAGCAGTTTCATCCCAGCCGGCAGAGGAGCTTGAGTCTCCCTCTGAATCGCCGGAATTGACCCCAGCCGAGATCACTGAGACTAAGCCAGAAAAGGTCCAGGCAGAAACAGAAGAAGCAGAGGAAGATGATGGCTACATCACCAGATGACGCCCGGGGCTCGGATGATAGGAAGGAAAATTCCTGGCTGGAAAAGAGGCGGAGTGTGCTTGAGCGGTTGCGCCGGGAAAAAACCCAAGCCCGGCATAATCTGGCTGAGATCAATGCGGCCCGACAACGGCTGCGCACCGAAGTGGATCAGCTCGAGGCGGAGAATCACTCTTTGTCCCGTCAGGTGAAGGAGCTCGATGGTCGGCTTTTCGAACTCAAGCAGCAAACCCGGCAATCCTATGCCCAGTCGGATAAACTTAAGGCCAATTTGGTCGAGATAGTGGCCGCGGAAAGAAACCTGGCTGAGGAGATAGCCTTTTTCGAGTCGGAGAAGGCTCGTCTATCCCAGGAACATTTGGCTGTTTCCCATCAGGTCGGGGCCAATATGATGGTTCTTGACCAGACAGCCAAAGATATTGATTTCTTGAATGGGGAAGTAGAGGCGACCATCGCCAAGATGAACATGGCGGAGGGCGAAGTGGCCGTAGTTTACAATGGGGTGAGCCATCTAGATGACAAGATCACCGGGATGGTCACCTCCTTGCAAGACTTGTCTCTCCGCATGAAACGGATGGAGACGCATATAAAGACGGTTTATTACCAGATGAAAAAAAATGCTCAGGAGAGCTTATGATCACAGCCGATACGGTTAAAGAAAGACAAAACGCCCAGGTGTGGACGGAAGGCCCGGGAGCAAAGGCCGATCTTGATCTTGATGAGCGAATCAACGAGGCTTTGAAAGATGACGATGTTTCGGCGGCTTCCCGCCACTTAAAAGAAGTCTCGGTCCCCAAAATCGCCGGCCTTGACCTCCTGAAGGGGGGAGGGTATGATGTTGATTTAGAAAAAACCATCAGCGACATGCTCTCCATCATCAGGAACATGGAATCCCAACTGGAGAACGTTCTCAGCATCAATTCCCTTTTAGAAAAAGATCTCCGCGAATCGAAGATGATCGGGGGTCGACTAAAGGCCGATAAGGTTCGACTTGAGGGCGAAGTCGCCAAATTAAAGGAGGAAATTCCCTCTAAACGGGACCTCCAGATTGAACTAGATCACTTGATTGATGACAGAAACATCGCTCAGAAGAGCATCCGCGATCTTAAGACAAAGCATCAGAACATCCAGCAAGAATTGGTCCAATACCAAAATCGGATCGGTAACTTAGAAGAAGAAAAGAAAGACTTCATCACCGAGATCAACTTCCTGGAGTCCAAATTGCATGCCTCGGCCGAAAAAATGAACCGGTGCGAAGCCGAGCTGACCTTGTTGCGGGGTGAGAAAATATCCCAGCGGGACAAGACCAAGGCGCTCGAAGAGGAGCTGCAGGAAATTTTGGCGGAAAAGTATCGTCTCCAAAAGGAGATCAAGGAGACCAAAGAAGCCATGGCCGAGCTCCATGCGGCCCTGACCGATTCCAGGCGCCTGGCCAAGAAGTCATTTTACAAAGGCCCGGAGGAAACGAAGGAAGATATCTAATCATGCCGTCGGTCATTGGTGATTTGCAAAGATTAACCAGCCAGGGGCAGGGTGTGATTAACCGGCGGAGAGTAATGGGAGGCTGATATGGAAGACACCCTTGATGTCCAATTTATCTCGGAAGAAGAGGCGGTCGAGGAGGCTGATTATCAAGAACTAGCCGAGGGGCTTAGGGAGTTAGACGAATTAGAGAAGATGAGGCGGTTTTTATCTGCTGAGAATACCAGGTTACGCCGTCAAGTTGATATCTTGGCGGGGGAGCTGGAGGGTTTAAGCATCGCCTTAAGTTCTACCCACTCCTATATCTCCGCCTACCTGGAACGGCGGCAAAAGAGCCTGGACAATCTAGGCCAACAGAAAGACCGGCGAGAAAAATTAATCTTGGAAATAGACCAATTGCACTTAAAAGTAAAGGCGGCGGAAGAGGACGAAAGGTCCCTGGTCAATTTATCCGATTCATTGCAAGAAGAGCTCGATGAAATCAAGGAAGAAAGGATGCTGGTCCGGCAAAAGTTTGATGATATCAAATCAGGGATTGATCATATGGCCAAGAATAAAGAGATGAAGATACCCAGTCTAAAATCTTGCGACGAGGTGCTGCGACAAATTTATCGAGTATTTAGAGAGACACAGCATAGAATGGATGTTTCGTTAATTATGAATAAAAGATGAGCCTAACGGACGCAAACAGGCTGCTGGATCGCTTAGATCGGGGCCTTGACTATCTGAACCGCCGCTTTGAGCTGATGACTGTGTCCCGGCGGGTTAGCCTCTCTCGAGATATAAGATACTTACTCCTCGATAACATTGCTAGATGCGTCAGACTCACCTTCTATGATCCCGACGACCGGGCCACCATCTTGTTCCAATTTGTTTACGCCTTGGAAGATAATATTCAGACGCCAGAGTCCATCGACATCAGCCTCAACGAGTCGCCGGGGTATATCGCCTTTGATGTATTTATCGAGTTCACCGAAACTTTCCTAAGCCTTAACCGGGAAGATCAAGAATTGCTTATAAACAATACGGAAATTACTTGGCAAACGTACTATTGATCAAAAAAAATGTAAAACCGTTATTGCTTTGTTTCGTTAACAGTGTTAATTTGCCGAAAATCGGTATGATCCGAATTTATATCCCCACTTAGAACTCTATTAGCCTCGCCGCTTACTGCTGTTCGGAGGCCATGAGAACTTACTATCGGGAATGAAGATTTAGGGAGGCTTGGTATATGGCGATTAAAACACAGTTATCTGATGATGGGAAGATATTGACCATTGCTGTAACGGGAAGACTTGATATTATGTCCCATGGCGACTTTACCCAGGCCTACGCCACTGGGATAGACAGCGTGGCCAAATGGATTGTTGATATGTCCGCCACAGAATACATAGACAGTTCCGCTTTGGGGATGCTCTTGATACTTCGAGAGAAAGCCGGGGGAGATAAGGCGGATATCACCCTGCTCAATCCCAACCCCGACGTTAGAAAGACGTTGCGCACGGTAACTTTTGATAAATTTTTCAAGATTGAATGACCGCAGCCGGCCGACTGATGACCATATCCCGTTTCATTTGGGCAAACAGACGCCCTGGGTCGGCAATGTCAACATTGTCGGCGGGGATTGACCATGTCGGCGTTTTTGTTCATTAATGGAACATCAAAGGTTATATCTAATCGTGTTCTTGTCTTGCTCATGAAACTATCAATAGATGTCAAAAAAAGCCGATCCAATTGGCGATTGTCGGTCAATCTTTATCCACCTCGGATTTATGGCGGCCGGTTTATCGACGCCCTGGTCGGTTTGCTGATTCATATCCAAAAAGAAATAGTTGTTCATAAGTGGGATATCTATTCTATCCTATCGGAACTCTATGCTAACGCCGTGGAACACGGGTTGCTGGGATTGAGTTCCGCCCAAAAGAAGACGGCCGCGGGATTCGCCGACTACTGCTTGAAGCTGCAAGAGAGATTGGCCGCCCTGGAGCATGGTGGGGTCAATATAGATATCCGGCATTTCTCAGAAGGGCAGGGAGGGAGATTGGTCTTCTCGATAAAGGACGATGGCCCCGGTTTTGATTACGTCCGATTTTCGGCCTGCCCGGCGGATGAGTCAACCTATTGCGGCCGAGGAATTTCACTTGTCCGCTCTTTGTGCCGGGAATTAACTTACCAAAGCTGCGGAAATATCGTCGAGGCGGTTTATGTCTACGCGGCTGACTCAGCCTGGTCCTCCACTAATAAATGTGAGGGGGAATAGATCTAGCCCCTTTTCTACCCGAGAATCTCTCATCAATTGCAAAAGAAATTATTAGGCCATCCGCGCCTGAAGCCTAGCACGATTTTTGCTTCCCTATGGGCCACATCATAAAGAGAATAAAGGAGACGAAAGATATGGAGCTTGACGGCATTCATAAACGGATCGAAGCGATGAAGGTTCATCTTGGTGATGACACATCTCTCTCAGACGATAAGGGGGAAGCTAGAATCGATCGGCAGGTTGAGAAGGCGGTAGAGACCTCACATAAGACGGTCGTGGCCACCGAAAAAGAGATTGGTGAGGACGCAGAAAAGCCAAAAGGACCTGTGGGTTTGGATATCGGCACCAGCTTCATCGTGGCGGCCCAAAATAAGCTTAACTATATTCATTCCGTCAAACAAGCCAATGCCTTTTTCACCGTGCCCAAATCAAAGTTCGCTAAGTCAATTTTGAACAAAAACGAAGTGTTGTATTATGAACAAGGCGAACAATACTACATTGTCGGCTTTTCCGCCGAAAGCTTCGCCAACATGTTCAATACCGACACCCGACGTCCTATCAAAGATGGGCTGCTGAGCGCAACGGAAAAAGACGCCATAACCGTTATCCAGGCCCTGGTCGGCACCTTGATCCAGCGGCCGAAGTTTTTTGGGGAGACGCTTTGCTTCGCCATCCCTGGTGAACCGCTTAACGGCGCGGGATCGGCGGTCGTCTACCATGAGGCCATGATCAAGAGATCCCTTAGCCTGATGGGTTATACCCCCATATCTCTTAACGAAGGCATGGCGGTGGTGATTTCGGAGCTGGCCGATGATAATTTTACCGGCATCGGGATCAGCATGGGCGGCGGGATGTGCAACATTTGTTTGTCATACCTGTCATTTCCGGTCATTACTTATAGCCTCCAGATGGCCGGGGATTATATCGATTCCAAGGTGGGCTCATCTCTGGGTGAGCCGGCGACTAAGATCAAGACCATCAAAGAAGAAGGTCTGGATCTGTCAAAGGAGCCTAAAGATCGAGTTATGACGGCCCTACATATATTCTATGACGACCTGATCGCCAACCTGATCGCCAGCTTGCAGCGAGCTCTTACGTCCTCGGACCAAATCCCCAAAATCGCCAAACCCATCCCCATCGTATTAAGCGGCGGCTCAGCCAGGCCGAAGGGCTGTGTAGATAAATTCGCCGAGGCGCTCAAGCAAGTTAGTCTGCCTGTAGAAATCTCCAGCGTCCGTCTGGCCGAAGACCCGTTCAATACCACGGCCAAAGGGGCGTTGATCATGGCCATGACCGAAGCAGCCTAAGCAACCACCAAACATGGGCGGGCTGGACATCAGAATATTAATGGCGTCCAACCCGCGGCATGTTATTAAATGTCATTGACTTAAGGGGCCGAGCGGATTGGGGCCGGGTCCCCCGGGTGGCGCTTGGCTGCTAGATTGGGTAACCCCTAGGGAATATTAGTATGGCGCCCGGCCCAGGTTGAGCCTAACCTCGGCGATGGATTATCATGGCCAATCAGCTCGTCTCGGTTGAAATAAAAACGGTCGCGTTATTTGTTTTAAATAGACAATTCCGCTTCAGCCCCAAAGGGGCGCTCCAGGTTAGACCAGGGCCACGCCCTGGGCCATTTGGCGCACCAGGCAGGATGGGGCCATCCTGGGTCATAGGATGGGGCGGGTCATGCGAGAACCAAGCCTGGAAGCTTAAGTCAACGACATTGACATGTTATTAAAATTAGACGTCACCTATCTCGCCATCGGTTTATTTCCTCCAAAATCTCTTTCGGGGTGACCCTGGTTCGTCCCCGCATCAGGCTATAAGCCGCAGCTCCGTCGACCAAGGAGATGGCTTTGCTGGGTAAGTACTCGTCACGGATATAGATTCGGCTCAGTTCAATGGCCGAGACCAGCGCCTCGTCGTCAATACTTAGGCCATGATGTTTTTCCAAGCTCGGCAAGACGCCTCTCAAAATTTCCAACGTCTCATGGGCGGACGGCTCATGGACCATAACTTTCTTGAATCGCCTGGCCAGGGCCGGGTCTTTTAATAAGCGATCTGCGCCGGTTATGGTCGTGGCCCCAATGCAAGGGAATTCTCCTCTGGCCAGGACCGGCTTCAAGATGTCTCCCACCCCGATGCCTCCTTCAGCCGCCCCGGCGTCAACCAAGGTATGTATCTCATCAAAAAAAATGATCAAGCCGCGCTTGTTCTCTATTACTTCAGACATTAGCCCTTCTACCCTGGCCTCGAGATCTCCTCGATATCTGGTTCCAGCAATCAGACCGGCCAGCGAGATTGAATAGACCATCCGATTTTTCAGATGGGGCGGGACGCGTCCCTGATAGATAGCTCTGGCCAGGCCGTCGACCATCGCCGTTTTCCCGACCCCGGGACGCCCGATGAGTAAGGGGTTGTTGGCTTCCATCTGAGCCAGAATCTGGATGACCCGGTCGATCACCTCGGTGGCCCCGATAACGGGTTTAATCCTTCGGAGATAGTCCTGGTCGGTTAGCTTCTGGCCATATCGGTCAAGATACTCCATGACTTTTGCATCGGAGGAAATCCGGCTAGATTCAAAAAAAGGCTCCAGTTCTGAAGGCGGCTTATACGAATAAGGCACAAAAAAGTAAACCAAGACGCCATGTTTGTCGGCCTGGGCGTATAATTCTTTGGTTAGCGCTCGAAGCTCGCCCACCACGGGGTTGATGGTCTCTTCGGCGCCCAAGTAGTGATGAAAATCTTCAAAGATGTAAGCGATGCGTTTTTGTGGCCGGCTAATCACAAACTTGATGGCCTCTTTCGGATCGCTTAGTCGCTGGACATTAATATTGTCAAACAATGGATAATGAACCGATAGCTGTTCGATTTTGAACCCACCGGCCTTAGACCAGGTGACGGGAATCCTACCCTGGGCCCTGATCGTCTCAGCCAGGTTTGTTAAATCCTCCAGGTGGTTATGATAGGCCAGCAGATGGAAAGGCCGCCGAATTTCAATTGATTTCTTCGGCTCTAAAGTCCATCTCGGAGTCGCCGAGTCATCCGCATAATGCCCGGTTATGGACGCCAGTCCTTCCCCATCAAGCAGCATATCTCTGGCGATGGAAAAAAGCTCGGGCGTCCCGGAGTCGATCAAGAAGCCTTTATCCCCGGCCTTTTTTTTTATTTGATGCACAATCATGGGGGAAACTGGATAGTCGCCGGCTTGTTGTCTCATTCTTAGAATATCTTCATCGGAAAATAAAACACGTTCTTTCCGGAAAGCGCTTTCACAGGCCAGCTCTATAATGAAATTTCCCATTTCGGGTTTCCCAAGGGAATATGGTTTTGCTGAGGTGAGATATTAGAAAAAAAGCAGCCTCACACCCATAAACATGAACACGGGGATGAGCAATTTGAGCAGGATATTGCCTGGAATGTCGTTGGATAATTTCGCTCCTACCTGGGCTCCGATTATCGCCCCGATGGACAGCGTTATGGCCGGGCGATACAGTATGTCGCCATTGACCATGAACGGGATCAGAGTGAAACAAGTGTTGATGGCCGTTACATAATGGGAAGTAGCGCTGGCTATATGGACTGGGAAGGCAAGAAGATAGACGAGAACCGGGACCAGTATCAGCCCTCCCCCGATACCAAGAAATGTTGAAAAAATGCTGATTAGAATAGTGATGGCAATGCCCAACCCTTCATTGAACTGGTATCTATAGGTATTGCCCAGCTCATCGGTGATGATTCGTTTAACATAGCCAGGCTCCGGTGATAGATTGCGCGGCCGGAGATTGGGTCTGCCCGAATTGAGGACGAGATGATAACGTGAGCCTCGGACTCGTTGTTGATAGACACTGGGCGCCGAAACGCCGTTGCCGGCCCAAATCCGTTGTTGCAGAACCGCCTCCGAGGTAATCGGCTTTAGATAAATGTAGAAAGCTAAGGCCAGAAGAAATGAACCAAACAAGAAGGTAAAGATGTTAAGATGAACATAATATACGGCGAAGGTGCTAATCAGCGAGCCCGGAATGGTGGCCAACCCAAATTTAGTGCCGCTGACTATGTCCACCCTCTTGTCTCGTAAATAGGCCAGGCTGCCGGACAGGGTATTAAAAAAAATAACAAATAGTGAAATGGCGATAACGTTCGGCGTGGGGTAATGGTAGACTATCGCAATCACCGGCACTAGTAAAGGACCACCGCCAATGCCGACCAGGGTTCCATAACCTCCGACTAAGAATCCCCAAATTAGGAGACCTAATATCTCTTCCATCTATTCTTCCACCTCTTCGCTGTTCGGCAAGACCGAAACCTTCCGTCTATATTTTTGAATAATGCCATCTTAGCCGTAATCAGTCAACTAGATTCTTCGACCGCAGCACCTGGTTTCATAGATTAGTGGTAGCTCCGTCCGGACTTCCTCTGCCAGCCCTCATCGCTCACTCTAAGGTCAGAAAACATGGCTTCCGCGATCGCGGATCAAAATTTAATACGGCCAATCTATCTGGCCCCGAGGGTGATCAAATAACGTGACCAGCGAGAATTGCATAAAAAAATAGATTGACTTTTCTTATTTTTTAACATAACGAACTACAGATTACGGATGCGCCCTTTAACCAAATCACGCCATCAAAAAAATGGGTTCAGATTGTAAGGTTACGCTCTGAAGAATTGACGAAACAGTATCTGGCTGTGGGGAAAATAATGGAATGTTCGCATCAATGGCGGCGGCTTGATAGTTGAGCCTCATTCTTGTCCCTATCTCGCACGAATGATGTAGTAACCCCAAGACAAGGTATGATCACAATGGAGAGTAAAAAACATCTAGAATCTTCTGGCAGACTTAAAATCCTACTGATTGAAGATGAATTGTCTACCCAACAGATCATCACCAAGTTTTTAGAACGCCTTATGTGCGATGTAATGATCGCCGGTGATGGAATTGAAGCCATTGATAACATGATGGAGAATGATTTCGATTTGATCTTAATGGATATCCGGCTGCCCAATTTGGATGGTTTTGAACTCATCAGGCACTTCAGAGAGCAACAAGTTGCATCAAAAAAACGTATTCCTATTGTAGCCATGAGTGGCTCGGGATTGCCCGAGGATTATAACCGA
>JADFYA010000057.1 GCA_015233285.1 Deltaproteobacteria bacterium
GGTTTCCGAAGCCGCAGATGGAGGTAAGGCCATTAAATGCTATCGCGAATTCCCGGCCGATCTTGTCATCTATTTTTGATTTGCAAGGTTTTTTTCAAAAAATCTTCGGCGGGCGAGTGTCTGAGCAGCTTGGGACAGGTCCGAGGATTTCTAAAAAAACATAACCCCGAGAAGACGAAGGTTTTTCATGAGTTGGGTATAAATTGATAACTAATTATATTTGCAGAAAAAAGTTGCTCACCAGGAAGCCTGTGGCGGGTGCTTCTATTATGGCCTGACCGGTCACAGAATATCCGCAATCAGACGGGAATTTCGGGCTGCCGCGCCGGCCTGTCTAAGTACGGCCAGTTGGGCCTGAGCCCCTTTTTCAGCTAATTGCCGCGGGTGGCTCAACAGGTTAGACAGGGTTTGGGTAAGTTCCAGGCCGGTTGCCACCAGGCCGTCAGCCCCGACCTCCTCTAACGATATTTTGGCATCCAGAAAATCTTCCATCGAGGGACCATATAGCACCGGTTTGCCCCAGGCGGCCGGCTCCAACAGATTTTGCCCGCCCAGCGGGACCATGGAACCTCCACAAATGACGATGGTGGCCAGGCCGTAAATATAAAACAGCTCCCCCATGGTGTTTAGAATAATCACTTCGGCGGCCGCCTCTCCGGGTTTGATATCCGTCCGGAAACGATAGGGCATCCCATGAGCTTTGACCAGGCGGGCGACTTCTTCGGCCCGATTGATATGGCGAGGGGCCAGGAGCAGCTTTAGATTCGGGAACCGGGGCTTAAGTCGATTGTAAGCGTCAAGAATTATCTCTTCTTCGCCCGTTCTGGTGCTCCCCGCGACAAGCCAGGTGTCATCAGCCGAGATGTTTAATTGCCGGGCCAGGTTGGCTGCTTTGAGAGGATCCACGGCCGTGGTCAGGCTTTCGTACTTGGCGTTGCCGGTGATCACGACCCGATCCGGGTCGGCCCCCATTTGGATCAGTCTCTGGGCGTCGTCCTCGGAAATGGCTCCAATGGTCTGGAAGAGATTCAAAGACTCCCGTGTCAGGCATTTGATGTGACGATATCCGGCGATGGACCGCATGCTGATTCGGCCGTTGACCAGGAGAGCCGGAATGCCCATTTTAGAGGCCCGATGGAGTAGATTGGGCCAGATCTCCGTCTCCACCGCCACATACACGTCCGGCCGGATGGCCTTAAAGGCCCGCCACACGGCGCAAGGAAGATCCAATGGATAGTAGATGACGTGGTGAAACGGCCCCGGATCAGACCTGGCAAAAGCAACACCATGTTTCGTGGTGCAGGACAGGATTAGCTCCACCCCCGGACGTTCCTTGACCAGGGCCGTGGCAATACATCGGGCCACCCCTACTTCGCCCACCGATACGGCATGGATCCAGACCCGCTTGGGACGGCGCCGGCTCCGTTTGACCTCCGGGGGGTAGAAACCCAACCGTTGTTTGAAAAAGTCAAGCGGTTGGTGCCGGCACAGGGCATAGATATAATAAAAGGGGACAGTCATCATCCCGGTGGCCGTAATCAGCGGATTGTAAAGGTAGGTTATCGTAGGGGTCATGATGGGAACGAGAGGTGCTACCTAACCGGCCAGATAAAAGCGCCATTTACAAAACATATCGGCGGGATGAGGGTCAGGTGGGGCAAACAGGCACTCCACTTTGATCCGGTCATCTATTTGCCGGGCGAAGTTGGTGAATTCCAGGCGGTGCATCTCCCGGCAGACATATTCCCCCAGACCCCGCTTCAACCGGGCCTCTTGGGTGGGGCATGAAGGTACGGAAATAATCACCTGGTCATCCTGCTCATCAATATCATACCCGACCAGCAGATGCCAGGGAAAAAGTCTCAAGGCCTTGGTGAATCCCGGTAACCCCTTTTCTTGAATATCAAAACGGGAAATAAGGTCTTTGGCGGCCATCCCGGCCACTTTTTCCCAGACTTGTTCGTTGAGCCGTTCTGCGGTGGGTTGATCAAATTTTTCAGACACATTAATGAACCAGAAGGAATCCACAACCCGATAGTGCCACAGGAGAAATTCGGTGTACTTCAATAGCTCCGGCTGGGTCATCTTCTCCAGAGGGTCTAGTTTCATGATCCGGTCCTTTAGATCTCAAGTTCAAATTTTTGTTCCACAATGGTCGTCCCCCATTGGGTGACGGAGTGTTCTTCGGTCAGGCGGAACCCGGCCAGTTCATATAGCCGTCTGGCCTGATCCAGTCCCCGGAATGTCCAGAGAAAGACCCGTTTGTGTCCGGCTTCCCGGCAAAAAGACACGGCCCGGCGCAGTAACATGAGGCCAATGCCGCGTCCCTGGAAGTCGGAGGAGACGATAAACCAGCGGAGGCGAACCCCGGCATCGTCTGTTTGTCGGCCGTCAATAGCCACGGCCCCGGCGAATTTGTTATTGATTCCGGCGACCCAGAATCCATCTCGCCCATCTTGAAAGTTGCACATAAAATCTGATAGTTCCCGGCCCACCTGAGTCTCAAAAGAAATATCAAAACTCCAGTGCTGATGATAGTAGGTGGCGTGTTCTTGGATGATGCGGCCGACCACGCCCGGATAATACCCAACCAACTCTGTTTCGGTGGAAAGATTACAGCTCATCAGGGACCTCTACCCCTAAGTGTATTTATTGAGAACTGGGCCGGGGTCGGCTAAATCCGGAATCGTCCGACCATTGTTTTTAGTTGTTCCGCCAATCGGGAAAGAGATTCCGCACTGGCCTTAACTTCTTCACTGTTTTTGGTGATCTGGTTGGCTTCATTGTTGACGGTGGCGATGTCCCTGGCGATTTCAACCGAAACGGTGGAGCTTTGGAGAACGTTTTCCGATACTTCCTGGATGCCTTGGGCTGCCTGGGCCACGTTGCCGGCCATTTCTCTGGTGGTGACCGATTGTTCCTCTACAGCGGTGGCGATGGTGGTCACAATTTCGTTGACTTCTTCAATAACCTTAGTAACTTGTTCTATTTCTTCCACGGTGACGGCGGTGGAAGACTGAATGCCCTCTATCTTTTTGCTGATTTCTTCGGTGGCCTTGGCTGTCTGCTGAGCCAGGTCTTTGATTTCGTTGGCTACGACGGCGAAGCCTTTCCCAGCCTCTCCGGCTCTGGCCGCTTCGATGGTGGCATTTAAGGCCAGCAACTTGGTTTGATCAGAAATTTCTGTAATGGTCTCGGTGACTTTGCCTATTTCTTGGGCGGCCACACCCAATTCATTAATTTTGATCGAGGCATTCTTAGTCTGAGTGACCGCCTGTCCGGTTATTTGCCTGCTCTTTTCAGTGTTTTGGGCTATCTCTTGGATGGTGGCCGTCATTTCTTCGGTCGACGCGGCCACGATGCTGATGTTGCTGGTCGATTGTTCCATAGCCGCAGCCACGGAGTTCATATTGGAGCTCATTTCTTCGGCCGCGGCGGCCACCGAACTGGATCTGTGGGATACATTTCGAGTCGCGTCTGAGAGTGTCTCCGATATTACCTGCAAGGAACCTGAGGCATTAAGGAGAGTTCCGCCATTATCGGAGATGTCCTTGATCATGACGCGCAAATTTGAAGCCATATGATTGAGGTCGGAGACCATCACCCCCAGTTCGTCCTTGCGGTCAACATTCAGACTTTGAGTCAAATCTCCCCCGGCGATCTGCTTGATCAACTTAGCCGAAGAGATCATCGGTTTGACCAGACTGGAATTGATCAGGAAATAGACGGCCACCGAAATAACGGCCAGGATGAGTAAGGTCCATAGAGTGATGGATATTTTGGCCCTGGTAATTTCCTGGTTGGCCTTATCGAGGGAGCTGATGATCTCGAAAGCACCATGAATTTCACCTGTTTTCCAGCCTTCTTTGGTCCCCCCCACGGCGTCTTTGGATCCGGCGGGATCACCGTGGCAAAAAAGGCATTCCTCAGTCAGCCGAATGGGCTTAAAGTAGCGAATTTGATTTCCTTCGTAGACGATTTTCTCATTGAGGTTATTCCGAGTTATTTCCTCAAGCACGGCCACCTCCAAGGCGGTCGGTTGATTCTCCGGATTTCTGGGCTGGACCTTGGGGACTCTGAAAGTGTAGCCCGCCTCTTTGGCCCTTTCTCTGGCCACGTTAATGGCCGTCACAACCGGCACCGCCTCGATAACGACTCCAGGATCGATGTCCTTAAAGGATTTCATGACCCCTTTTTGGAGCTTCTTGGCCATCTGGTCTCTGATGGATTCAGCCATCATCACCACTGCCCGGCTATTGGTCAGAATAGCTTCCTCAGCTCCATTTCGAATATCCCCAACCCGTTGCACGGCCAGAACGGCGGCAACGATAATCGGCCCGGCAATGGCAATGGTTATGATTTTCCATTTTATTCCCATATCATTGAGAAAACGCATTCAAAATCTCCTTTAGACGAGCAGGGTGAGGGCCGGCGGAGGGAACTTCCCGTATCATATCTTGGAATAATTAGATATCTTAACAGGTTGCGAACTATGGGCTATGGATTAATGTTATTGGCCGGATCAACCTCCGGTCTGGCGATGGACTCTAATCGATGACACCTGATCTTTCCAGGTATTCAGACGGGATAGGTCGGGGAGGTCGCTCGATAGAGTTATAGACCTGCCTCCATAATAAGTATCGGCATATATTTGGGCCACCCAGCCGGGTGGAATCTTGACGGAAATATCGGGTCCATTGAATCCGTAGGTGGAGAGATCCGGTAAGTCTCTGACTAGTTTAAGTATCCTACCTTTATATAGGGCATGTTCAAAAACGGTAATGACCTTTTCCTGGGCAGGCTTATTGAGCCTGGGCCGAATCTTAATGGAAGAAATTCGGTCATTCCACCAGTTACCGTAAACGTCCAGGGCGGGTGCGTCTTCGATGATCAGCAGACTTCGGCCTTGGTAATCAGCGTGTTCATACAGAATGGCTTCCTTATTCACCGGTATCCGAAGTGAAGAAAGCATATTTTGGAAATTGAGCCCGGCCAGATCCGGGGTATCGTGGCATAATTCTTCTATCCGGCCGCCATAGTCACGGTCCTCGCAGATGATGACGCAGGTAACCGGGGCTTCGGGACGAATCAACCGGATAGACTTAAAGCCGTTTTGGCACCAGGCATCCTTGGCCCCAACGTCGTCCAGGTCACGGGTTAGAGCCAGGGACTGACCGGCGTAATCGGCTTGTTCATAGAGGATGACGGCGACCTGGGCGGGCAAGCTGATCGAGCCTATTCGGCCTGTCTTGCCCCAAGTGAACAAATTCGGAACATCTTGACACAATTCCAGACTGCGGCCGGAAAATTGACTGCCTTGATAGAATTTAACACACGGGCCGGCCCAGGCAACCGTGGCCGTTAGAATTACCATGGTGGTAATCAACAGTTGGACCATCCATCCAGAGACCATCCTCATGCGTGACACCACCTGGTTGCTCGGTTTCGTTGACGACTGGTAGCAAAAAAAAGCAGGCAAGATCGTTTTTATGGGGACCCTTCGTTCATGCCTGGTGGTAAAAGGCCGCCGGTCGCCCTTTTACCTCTAATTTATCTCCCCATAGGAGTTGATCGACCGGACTTAATCACCAGGAAAGAAAGGTCTTCACTTTAGCTGATACCCGATTGGTTTACAAGATTTTTTTGCGAAGGTGATTATTTTCTCTTTTCGGAGCATCCCAGGTTTGATATAGTCGACCATCGGAGAGATTAAGGTATGGGGAGAAAAAACAAGATACTAATGGATATTTTTCAAAGTTTGGCCCAGAGCCTCGGCCGGCAACACTGGTGGCCCGCGGAGACGGCCTTCGAAGTGGCTGTCGGGGCCATCTTGACTCAAAATACTAGCTGGAATAATACCGTATTAGCTATAAATAATTTGAAATCCGGCGGTCTGCTGTCATTGGAGGCCCTGGCCCAGGTTGATCAAAGCATCCTGGCTGAGAAGATCAGGCAGGCGGGTTATTACAATCTTAAGGCCGGACGTCTGAAGAACTTCCTTGGATTTATCATGAACGAGTTGGGCGGGCGGTTTGATGCCCTCTTCCAGGGGCCTTTGGCCGGGTTAAGAGAGAATCTGCTTAGAGTCAAGGGCATCGGCCCGGAAACAGCGGATAGTATTTTACTATATGCGGGAGGCCTGCCGACCTTCGTGGTTGATGCCTACACCCGAAGGGTATTGGTCCGCCACGCCCTGGTTTCCGAGGATGACGGATACGATGAAATAAGGGACATGTTCATGGACCACCTGCCGGCTGATGTAGAATTATTTAATGAATTTCATGCCTTGTTCGTAAAGACCGGTCATCTCTATTGCCGGCCCAAGCCTCGCTGTCAGGGATGTCCCCTAGAGCACATGGCCAATCCATATTCGGGCGAGTATTAAAAAAGGAACAAAATGAAAATATGGTTGATTGGTGACCGTGACGCCAATCGCGTCCGGATAGGTGAGAACCTGTCCCAAAAATTGAGTTGGCCGTTTATAGATGCCAATCGGCTCCTGGAACAAGAAAATAACTCACCTGTTTCGAGTCTGGTGGCCCAATGGGGTTGGACCCAATTTTGCCGCAGACTGGACAAGAGGGTCCGCTCTCTGGCTCAGGACCGTCAGGACGCGGTTATCTCCCTAGGCCTGAGCGTGGCCTCCGACCATAATAACCTGACGTTGTTAAAAAAGAAAGGCTATGTCGTATTCATCGCGACGGCGGTTCAGGCTCTTTTGGATAAGCTGGTGTCGAGCGGTCGAGGCGGCGCCTTGTCCTCCGACCTGGCCCAAGTTTTGGAGACGGAGATAGGCCTGCCCAAGCGTTATCTTGATTTGGAGATAGAATCCACCGGAACCGGCCCTAGCGAGGACGCAGAGCGGATCATTAACTTATTGGGACTAAGAGATGCCGGGTCGGGACAAAGCTTAAAAACAGAATAATCAGGTGCAGACAAGCACCGGTTTCGCTGACTGAGCGATTAAGAAATGGATCCCCATGGCCAGGATTTTGATTGTTGATGACAGCCCCAGCGCCGTTGGCATTTACAAGAAGATGTTGCTGCGTCTGCGCTACGATGTGGTGGGGACTGCTTTCTCCGGAGCTGAGGGGGTAAAGCAGACGGAAGCTCTTATGCCGGACATTGTCTTGCTCGACATTGTTATGCCCGGCTCTTTAGATGGGATAGCGGCCGCCGAAATCATAAAGGATAAATTCGATATCCCGGTGGTATTCCTAACCGCTTACTCCGAGGATGAACTGATAGACCGGGCCAAGCAGGTGGAACCTCTGGGTTACCTGATCAAACCCTTCCGGCGGAGAGAACTTAAGGCGGCCATCGAAATAGCCCTATATCGAAAGGATATGGAACGCCGGTTGCGGGAAACGGAGGAAAGGTTTCGTTTTCTGGCCGACACCACCGGCGATGCTCTTTATCAGTTGCGCTATGATTCGATGACGTATGATTATATTAGCCAGGGCATTGCCACATTAACCGGGTACACTCCGGCTGAAATAAACACACACTCTTTTTCCAGGCTGGTCAAGAAGGTGAATATTCCGGGGGAGGGCGACGCCCCGGTGGATCTGATCATGCAAAATCGAATTTCGGGCCGGGTCGGGGAGTATCTTGCGGATTACTTGATCGAGACCAGGTCCGGCCAAATGAAGTGGCTGTCCGATCATTCCTTTCCCTGGAGGGATAATCAGGGACAAGTTATCGGATCGGTGGGGATCCTATCCGATATTACAGCCCGTAAAAAGGCGGAAGAGGCCTACCGCGAGTCCGAACAGCGGCTAGCCGCCGTATTCCGGCAAACACCCGCCATGATAGTCATCACCACGCTGCAGGAAGGCCGCTACCTGGAGGTAAATGACGCCTTTGAACGCATCTCGGGATACTCCCGCGATGAGGCTTTGGGTAAAACTTCGTTAGATCTGGGCCTGTATCGGGAACCCAAGGACCGGGATGATTTTGTTCAGAGGCTGCAAGATGATGGTGAAGTCCGCAACTATGAGGTGACTTCCCTGGATAGGTCCGGGAAGAACATAGAGAGACTGGTCTTTGCCGTACCCATCACCTATCAAGGCGAGCCTTGCATTCTGTCTGCGTCCAGTGATATTACCGAGTTAAAGCGGGCCCAACGGATTCTGGCCGATAAGCAGGCCCGGCTCAATGCCATCATCGACAGTGCTCCTTTGGCCATCTGGTCATTGGATCGGGATTTATGTTATCGAGATTTCAATGCCACCTTTAGTCGTCGTTTTCGCGAAATTACCGGAGTAGAATTGCGGGAAGGAATGCGGGCCACCTTACACCTTGACCCAGAAGAGGCTCCAACGTGGGAGGAGCAGTATCAGCGGGCTTTACGGGGCGAGCGGATGGAGGTTGAGCACGCATTCAAGGTTTGGGGAAAGGATTTGTTCATCCGGATCACCTTCGGCCCGATCAGATCTGAATCTGGTGAAATTACCGGAGCATTGATGCTCGGTCAAAACATCACCGACCAGAAACTGGCTCAAGAGGCATTGCACCGCAGCGAAGAGCGCTTTATGCTGGCCCTGGAGGCGACCAGGGATGGGCTGTGGGATTGGAACCCGAAGACCGGTGAAGTCTACTTTAGTCCGCGTTATTACACCATGCTGGGATACGCACCCGATGAGGCGCCCCCATCCTATGACACCTGGGCCGCTTTACTTCATCCTGATGATCGGGAGGGGGCGATCCAAAAACTTGAGTCTTGCATCTACGGCGCGTCGAGTTATGAAGTTGAATTCAGGCTAAAAACGAAATCAGGTGAATGGCGCTGGATTCTGGGCCGGGGCAAGGTGGTGGAACGGGAAGCTGATGGCCGGGCCCTCCGAATCGTCGGGACATACTTCGATATCACCGAGCGTAAGGAATCTGAAGCTAAGATAAAACATTTAAATAATATTTTGCGCTCCGTGCGCAGCGTCAGCCAGTTGATCACCAGGGAAAAAGACCGGGACAAAATGATCGCTGATGCTTGTGATGTTCTGGTTAAGAATCGGGGCTATAGTTTTGCCTGGATTGTTCTGACCGACGACCGGGGAAGTCTTCTGGCCGCAGTCCAGGCCGGTTTTGATAAAGATAGTCTTCCTATGACGGAGTGTCTGGAGGGGGGGCGGTTTCCCGAGTGTGTCTTGTTCGCTCTCAGCCGGCCTGGAGTCCTGGTTTTTTATCCGGACGAGGCTCAATGTAAAGGTTGCTTGCTGTCTGGAGAGTGTGGCTCCAGGGGCGTCATGACTTCCCGGTTAAACCACGGTGGAGTGGTCTACGGCGTCCTGGCCGTGTCTTTACCCGGCAGTTTCGGCTTTGACGCTGAGGAACAGGAACTGTTTGGCGAACTGGTGGCGGATATTTCGTATGCCTTGTACAATCTGGAGCAGGAAAATAAAATGAAACGCCTTGAGGCCCAGATTCGGCAAGCTCAAAAAATTCAAGCCATCGGGACTCTGGCCGGCGGCATAGCTCATGATTTTAACAACATCCTGTTCCCGATTATGGGTTATTCCGAGATGACCATGGACGATGTGACCGTGGGAACCCGGGCCCACCGCAATTTAGAGGCCATCTTGAAAGCGGCCAATCGGGCCAAGGATCTGGTCAGGCAGATCCTAACCTTTAGCCGGCAAACCGATCATCTCCTGGAGCCTTTGGCCCTTCAACCCCTGGTCAACGAATCACTGAAACTTCTTCGGGCGTCTATACCGGCAACTATTGAAATTGAGTCTGATATTGATCCGAGCGGTGGACCGGTAAGGGCGGATGCCACTCAGATCCATCAAGTCATTATGAACTTGTGTATTAACGCCTCCCAAGCTATGGCCCGGCATGGTGGGACATTAAAAGTGGACATGCAGGAGATTGAGCTTGACTCCCATCATGACGCGATCAGGCTTAATGTCAGCCCGGGGAAATATATCCGGCTTACCGTCGGTGATACCGGATGCGGGATGGAGCCACACGTTATGGAGAGGATTTTTGACCCGTATTTCACGACCAGGGCCTTGGAGGAGGGAACCGGTCTGGGCCTCTCGATGGTCCATGGCATAGTCCATAGTTACGGCGGGGCCATCGATGTGACCAGTCGGGTTGACGAGGGAACGACATTTCAGATCTACTTGCCCATTGCCGTGGGTCCGGCTAAGGTTCATGAACCTGAACCGGTGTCGTCCCATTTAACCAACCGAGAGTCCATATTAGTGGTTGATGATGAGAGGGAGGTGGCCAAGGTCATCGAACTGATGTTGGAACCCCTGGGTTATCAGGTGACGGCTTTGACCAACAGTCTAGAGGCGCTGGACATGTTTCGCACTGCGCCCGAAGCGTTTGATTTAGTTATTACGGACTTGACCATGCCCCAGTTGAGAGGAGACAGGTTATCCCGCAAACTGTTGGAGATAAGGCCGGATGTCCCGATCATTCTATGCACGGGATTTGATACGGAAGCAGCAAATGAAATCCTCATGGACAAGACTATTCGGGAGTGCTTGACAAAACCTGTGGTCAAGGATAAGTTGGCCGAGGCCGTCAGACGGGTTCTGGATCAAGATCAAGATAAGGGGAAATGAAACATGGCGCATATTCTTATAGTGGACGACGATACACAAATTCGGGACATGCTTCGTCAGATGCTCGAACGGGAGGGCCACCAGGTTTCCGAAGCCGCAGATGGAGGTAAGGCCATTAAATGCTATCGCGAATTCCCGGCCGATCTTGTCATCACCGACATCCTGATGCCTGAAAAGGACGGCCTGGAGACTATCCTGGGGCTAAAAAGAGAGTTTCCGAGCGTGAAAATTATTGCCCTGTCGGGAGGAGGCCAGGTCGCACCTAAAAATTATTTGTTAATGGCTCAGAAGCTGGGGGCCCAACGGATTTTGACCAAACCCGTGGAACGAAAAGAGATGCTCGGAGCTGTCCGGGACCTGCTTGGCGACAAGGGATAAGGCCGGTTATCATAAAAATTCTAAAAAGAGAAGAGCGCCGCACCCAGGGATATTATTTAGGGGCGGCGCTCTATGTTACAAAGCCAGAGGAAACGGAATTACCCTTGATGTGATTATTGCTTATGGCAGTCTTCACATTTCTGGAAGGGGCCCTTATTCGCCTCTTTGTGACAGTCTTTGCAATTCTTGTGGTAGGCATTTTGGAGTTTCAGCTTCTTGCCTTCCATCTTGTCGGTGTGGCAGGCTCCGCATTTTTGGACCGGGTCACCTTCTTTAAAGACGTTCTTGCCGTCTTTGTAAACATGGTGACATTTGTCGCACTTGACCTTATAATCGGTCGTGTGTTTCTTGTGA
The DNA here is from genome assembly GCA_015233285.1 of Deltaproteobacteria bacterium. The sequence goes on from JADFYA010000057.1 coordinate 11,310, forward strand.
TCAAATGGGACACCCGGCTTAGTCTTTTGTATTGAGTTGATGTTTGTTTTATCCGGCTGAGCCTGTTGCGCCATGGCCATACTAAACATTAACATCCCGGCTACAAAGACCATGATGGTTAAGAAAGCGATAACACTCTTTTTCATCTCCGCGTTTCACCTCCCTTCGTCAAAAAATCTTTTGCATTAATACCTAAGCCAAAGAATAATGTCAAGGAAATTGTTCTAATTAAGGTTTTCCTGACAAATCAATAGGTTCAAACGGTGAAAAGACTTCGTGCCTTCTCCTTTCGCCGTATCCTCAGGTGGTTCTCTTTGTTCTAACCCGGTTATGATTCGTCTTATTACGCCGATAATCAGAAACTGAGCAAAGTAATCCAAAAGGCCATGGTGAAGGCCGAGAAAAAAGTGGTGGTGGAGATGGCCGCGGAGGCAAAAGCCACGTCTCCGCCTAATTCCCTGGCCATGATTGTGGCTACGGTGGCGGAAGGGGCGCCCAGAATCAATGCCGCCACGGTCTTGGTCAATGAGGAAGCCCCGATGAAGGTCAAGGCCAGGACCGCTATTCCAGGAAGAAATATCAGCTTATAGAATGAAATCCGGAGCAACGGCTTAATCCCGAAGGTCGCCGGTGAAAACGATAAAGTCGTCCCGATGAGCAGCAGGGCCAGCGGCAGGGCCATATTAGAGATGATCTTCAAGGTATTAAACACAAACTGAGGTAGTTGCCAGCCCAGATAAGAGTACAGTATTCCGGCCAGGACGGATAGAACCAGGGGGTTCAGGATGACCGAGGCCACAGGCGGCCACCAACTATTGGCCGGTTGCTCCCCCAGTTCATCTCCGCCTCTTTTTCCATGGTAAGCCAGGACCAGGACCGACATAATATTTTGCATCAAGATGACTAAACCACTCAGGAGTCCGGCTTCGATCAGGCCCTCGTCCTGTAAGGCATAGTAGGCCCCGGCCAATCCAATGTAGCCCACATTGCTATGGACACAGCACTGGATAAACGTGGCCATCGTTTTTTCCTTGCCCTCCCCGGCGTAGTAACGTTCGGCCACGGTCGAGCAGAACATCCAGGTGACCATAATGGCGGCTAACGCGACCCAGACGGATTTAAGCTGAAAGGCTTGACCAAAAGGCGCCCTGGCGATCTCCAGGAAGAGGAGAGACGGGATGGCCATGTAATAGACTAGTCTATTGGCCGGGCCGATAAACGCTCTGGGCAGAAAACCGATCTTCCGACATCCGCAACCCAGGGCAATCACCAGGAACATCGGCAGAATGTTTAAGAAAACTTGCACGGGACGTCCTTTTTGGCGGCGTTAAGTTTTTGGTTCGCGTCTCGTCATTAGGAGTGAAGTTCCGTTAACCCGATTAAGAAAAAAAGTCAATCTCAAAAAGGCTTCTCGACTTCTGTCTGGGAAATATATCGGCTCTCTTTAACCAATCTTTTTAATAACAGTATGTTATCTGTTGAGCATAACCGGCCTTCCTACCTGCTCAGGAGTATCGACTTGGACGTGTAAAAGGTACCGGCCACTGCACCGGTGAGGAGGCAGGCTAAAGTAGCGGACAGCAGCGCCCGTGGACCTAAGGCGGCCAGCTCCGACCGGCGTTTGGGGGCCAGGGCGGCCAAGCCTCCCACAAAGATAGCCATGGAGGCGACATGGGCAAATCCGCACAGGGCGTAGGTGGTCACCACGATCGATCGGTGGTGGACAAAGGCATGATTTTTCATCAACACGGCCAGATCTTGATAGGCGGCCACTTCGGTGACGATCAATCGTTCTCCGATCAATTTGGCGGCCGTCATGGCATCCTCCGGGGGAATACCGATGATCAGACAGAAAGGATAGAAGATGTAACCTAAGATATTCTTGAACGACCAGATAAAGTTGCTCCCGACCATAGAATTAACCCAGCCCCCGGCCCAGCCCAAAATGAGGTCCAGGAGAGACAGCATCCCCAGAAAGGAGATCAACAGGGCCATAATCCCGATGACCA
>JADFYA010000058.1 GCA_015233285.1 Deltaproteobacteria bacterium
TCGGCACCCGCATTTTTGACCTCCTCCAATATGTCAGGTGTGGAATAACCACTAGAAATAATAACCTTTACGTCCGGACTGAGACTAATCAACTGCTGTAAGCAAGCAATTCCTCCCATGCCGGGCATATTTAAATCTAGAATGACAATCCTAACATCATCCTTTGCAATGCGGTAAATATCCACTGCTTCTTCACCGCTAGCCGCGACGATGACCTTATACCCGCACGAATCCAGCATATCTTGACCGATTTCAAGAAGTAGTTCTTCATCGTCAACCAGTAGGACCGTCCCTACACTATTCTCCATGTACCTTTCCTCGTTACTTTTCCATACTGCCATGGATCAGTCTGAATCCAGCCGGCGCACGTAACCGGTTCGTATAGGAAACCGTGGTCGGCAGACCATGATTTTATCAACGGATCGGGCTGAGTTCCGCAGGTCAAAAAGACGTATGACCGCAGGCGCCTGTGGGTCTCATCCATATACGTTCATCTGTAAACTCTGCGGATATATTTTTGTCTCATAATTAATAACACTCGTCCACTCAGGTTATCCAAAACCTATTTATCAAAAATATCACACCCGAGGCCAGAATAACAATACCTTTTCTATGGCCGGCGGTCAAATTGTGCAAAACGCTGCATGGTTGCCGGCGGCAGGTGTTACTGGAAGGGCTATTTTTTATATATGTGTCAAGCATCGTCTTGACCATGTTCATTCCCACCCGGACTCAAGAGCCATATAAATCCGGCTCATCCCCTTGACAAACAGCCGTCCGATGCTTAATTTATGTTCAAAAATTCTGTATATAACGAAAGTTATATAAGCTGCATAAGTTAAATAACTCTTCAGACTACAAACCCGGTTGATCTTCAGAGGCCGGGCAAGTCTGGCGGTCCTGAAAAGGTATGAGATATGGCGAAGAAAGACTTACTAGATGTCGAAGATAAAGTTGAACTTTCTTTCAAAAAGGTGGAACGAGCCGAAGTCGCACCAAAAGAAAAGACTGTGCCCGAAGAAGCCACGGTGACGGAGCCACCCTCAGGGGGGGAGGCGGTTGACTTAGCCACGGAACTGGCCGCCAAGGAGGAAGAGGCGAAATCAAATTATGACCGATTATTACGAGTGTCAGCGGAATTTGAAAACTTTAGAAGAAGATCGGAACGGGAAAAAGTTGAGAATATCAAATTCGCGAATGAAGAGATTATCAAGAAACTTCTACCAATCGTAGACAACCTGGAACGGGCTGTCGATCATGCCGGGAATGAAGGAATGCCGGATAATTTAATGGCCGGAATAGTCTTAACTCTTAACGAACTCAACGGGCTGCTGGAAAAATTTGGGGTAAAGTCGGTTTCCGCAGTCGGGGAGAAATTTGATCCCCAGTTCCATGAGGCCATTGCTCAAGAGGTGAATAACACGCAAGAGGATAATACGGTCGTCAAAGAATACGAAAGAGGCTACCTCCTGCACGACCGGCTGATTCGCCCCGCGAAGGTCGTCGTGTCTAAACGGGTTTCGACCAATTGATCCGACGGACTGGTCATCTTAAACAATAAACCCAGGAGATGTGAATTATTGACCTATCAAGAGCCTGGATGACTTTATCGCGCCGAGATGGACCGTCAGGGGCCGGACGGACTCAATGGAAAAATGGAATATGCCATTGACTATTGACCACCGACTTGGACCCCGAAACCCAATCATCATGGCGGCTGACAATATACCATTTTAAATGAACACGGAAATCTTCAGGTGAGGAGGATAAGGGGATGAGTAAAATTATTGGAATCGATCTTGGAACCACCAATTCATGTGTAGCCATCATGGAAGGGGGAGAACCCAAGGTATTACAAAACGCCGAAGGCACCCGAACTACGCCGTCGATGGTTGCTTTCACCGAAAACGGCGAGCGGCTGGTTGGTCAGATTGCCAAAAGGCAGGCCATCACCAACCCGGAAAATACGGTGTACGCGGTAAAGAGATTAATCGGACGGAAGTTTGAGACCGCCGAGGTTCAGCGGGACGTCAAAATTTGTCCTTTCAAAATCGTATCCGGCCCGAACGCCGATGCCTGCATCAAAATCAAAGACAAAGCCTACAGCCCGTCCGAGATCTCGGCCATCGTTCTGCAAAAGATGAAACAGACGGCTGAAGACTACTTGGGCGAAAAAGTCACCGACGCGGTAATCACTGTTCCGGCCTACTTTAACGACAGTCAGCGTCAGGCCACCAAAGATGCCGGCCGCATCGCCGGTCTGAACGTCTTACGGATTATCAACGAACCTACTGCGGCGTCGTTAGCCTATGGGTTGGACAAGAAAAAAGATGAAAAAATTGCTGTCTTCGATCTGGGTGGCGGCACTTTCGACATCTCCGTTCTGGAGCTGGGGGACGGCGTTTTCGAAGTTAAATCTACCAACGGCGACACCCACCTAGGCGGTGAGGATTTCGATCAACGGGTGATCGATTTCCTGGCAGATGAATTCAAGAAGGATCAGGGCATTGATCTAAGAAATGACAAGATGGCACTCCAGCGGCTTAAAGAGGCGGCCGAAAAGGCTAAGATGGAACTTTCCTCCTCAATGGAAACAGACATCAACCTGCCTTTTATCACTGCCGACGCCACCGGCCCCAAGCATCTCAATCTTAAGCTGAGCCGGGCCAAATTAGAGTCGCTGGTGGACGACCTGATCGAAAAAATATTGCCGCCTTGTCAAATGGCCATGAAAGATGCCGGCCTCACTCCTGAGGATATCGATGAAGTCATTCTGGTCGGCGGCATGACCCGGATGCCCAAAGTTCAGCAAAAGGTTAAGGAGCTATTCAGGAAAGAGCCTCACAAAGGAGTTAACCCCGACGAAGTAGTGGCCATTGGGGCGGCTATTCAAGCCGGAGTATTGAAGGGCGACGTTAAAGACGTGCTGCTCTTAGACGTAACGCCTTTGTCCTTAGGGATTGAGACGTTGGGTGGGGTTTTCACCAAATTGATTGAAAAAAACACCACCATCCCGACCAAAAAGAGCCAGATATTCTCGACCGCGGCAGACAGTCAACCGGCGGTGTCCATCCATGTCCTGCAAGGTGAGCGGGAAATGGCTACGTATAATAAAACCCTGGGCAAGTTTGACTTGGTCGGGATTCCACCGGCGCCTCGCGGCGTGCCTCAAGTTGAGGTCACTTTCGATATCGACGCCAATGGTATCGTCCATGTCTCGGCGAAGGACCTGGGGACCGGCAAAGAACAATCAATCAAAATCACCGCCTCCAGCGGCCTAAGCGAAGATGAAATCAAACGCGCCATCAAGGACGCTGAGCTACACGCCGAAGAGGACAAAAAGAAAAAAGAACTGGTCGAAGTCCGAAATTCAGCCGACACGTTAATCTATGCCACTGAGAAATCTCTTAAAGAGATGGAAGGCAAAGTAGATGAGGCAACCAAGACGGAAATCACCACGGCTGTTGAAAGCCTCCGTAAGGCCATGGAAGAATCGGATCTCAACGACATTAAACAAAAGATGGACAGCTTAACCAAAGCCTCCCACTCCCTGGCCGAAAAAATGTACGCCCAGGCGTCAAAAGCAGCCGGCGCCCAAGAAGGCGAACAACAAGCCGGTGGTGCTGCGGGCGGTCCGAAGCCGGATGATGATGTGGTTGACGCCGACTTTGAAGAGGTCAAAGATAAATAGCAGGTCTGCCGCTTCTTCCCCGACCGGAAGAAAGATGGCGTACTGGCCGATTAGCTGCCATATACATGCCCCGAACTGTAATCTCTCAGTCCGGGGCATGTTTCTTTTTCATGTCTTCTCACCTGATCAGTCGCCAAACTGCATTTTTTCCTTTGCGCCTTCTGCCTCTTTGGAGTAAACTTTGCTAAAATCAAACCGGACCGGCCGGGTGCGGTCTGCGATCTTTCGGCAACTTACATGGACGGGGAAATTATGAATGTTAAGGCAATGATAAGTCTAATAGTACTGGTGTTGGCTCTGGCCCTGGCCGGGGGTTGCGCTCCGGTTAAACCGACCCCGGCCGAAAGCGCGGCCGAGACAGATCGGGCGGCCTCCAAACTACTTGAAACTATCGAAGCCGACTCCAAAGCGGGAAACACGCCCGAGGTCATGCGCGGTTATCAGGAATTCCTAAATAGATATCCTCAGCATAGCGAAGCGCCCCGGGCCATGAGGGCACTGGGAGATATTTACTTCCAACGTGATGAGATTTCTAAAGCCAAGCAATTATATCAAACCATGATCATTAGCTTCCCCGGCCATCAGTTGACTCGAGAAGCCAGGTTAGGTCTGGCTAAATGCGAATCTCGGATGGGGAATCATAAAGAAGCCGTCTATATTCTCCGTGGGCTTTCACCCTTGTTCCCCGAACCCAAGAAGAAAATTGAGATATTTAGGATGTTGGGAGATGAGTTCACGACCCTCCAGAACTACTCCGAAGCTTTAATGGACTATGTCGATGCCTATGACTTGGCGATTGATGAAGAGAAGACCGAGGTCAATAACAGAATTAAGCAGCTCATCAATGACTCCCCTTTAGTGGATCTGGTGGTTATGTCTAACTTGTTCCGCCAGCGCTATCCCGAGTCATTGATTTTGTTCAGATTGATCAATGTCTACCGGGAACAGAAAAAAGCCGACCAGGCTTTGGAGATGGGAAAGCGCTTCCTGGCCGAATATCCTAAAGACCCATTGGTACCTGATGTCAAGACCTTGACCGAGGATATCGGCCTAACCGTCAAACGAATCATCGGGGTTATTCTGCCAATGAGCGGACCCTATCAGAAGTTTGGCGAGCTGGCGCTTAAAGGCATGCAACTGGCTGCGGGCGTCTCCGACCCTCAAAAAAAGGATCAAGCCATCGAATTAATCATTAAGGATTGCGTTGATGATCCTGAGGCCGCCGCCCAGGCCGTGGCCGAGCTGGCTGGTCAAAGCAACGTCATGGCGCTGGTGGGTCCGCTCCGGACGAGCACTGCTCAGGCCGCAGCCAAGAAAGCCCAAGAATTAGCCATCCCGATCATCACTCTGACCCAGGCTCCCGATATAACGGCTATTGGAGACTATTCTTTCCGTAATTTCATTACTGTGACTTCCCAAACCAAAGCCTTGGTTGAGTACGCCACCAAGACGCTAAATATAACCCGCTTCGCCGTTTTATTCCCCAAGAGTAATTACGGAGAGACCTTTATGAGCTCTTTTTGGGATCAAGTCTCCCGCCACGGCGGAGAACTGGTCGGGACCGAAGCCTATCAACCAAACCAATCGGAATACAGTTACCAGTTCAATAAACTTACGGGGTTGTCAGCCGGTCCGACTCCACCGCAAGACACCAAACCAGCGGTTAACTTCCAGGCCCTGTTTGTCCCGGATGATTTCAATCACGTTCGGAATATCCTGCCCTACTTGAGCTCTCATAACCTGAAGGATGTACGCATCTTAGGCACCAACTTGCTTCATAACCCCCAGGCTGCCGCCGCAGATAACGCCATCCTAAGAGGAGTCATCTTTCCCGATGCTTTTTTTAAAGACAGCCCGAAACCGGCCGTACGGACTTTCATGGAAGAGTACTTTCAGGCCTACGGCGCCGAACCTGACGTTTTGGCGGCATTTGGGTACGACACCATCAAGATCCTGCAGCAGGTGTTTAAGGATATCAACATAAAGACCAGGGAGGACCTCCGGGAAGCAATGTACCGGCTCCGTAATTTCGACGGCGTCACCGGAGTGACCAGCTTCACAGCGGGCGGAGACGTGGAGAAATCCCTTTTTATCCTGACGATAGACGGAGACGTCATCCGACAACTAAATTAGGCTTAACGCGGGTTGCGGGTCAATGTCATTACCTTAAGCCGACGAACAATCGTGCTAACTTTTTTAAAATAGACCATTCCGATTAAGCCCCAACGGGGCGCTCTAGGTTAGCCCAGGGCAGCGCCCCAATGTTGTTGAATTAATAAGCATGGGGCCTGGCTATCTTCGGATGTGATAAGATTCCTCACATTCGTTCGGAATGACAAATTTACTTCGTCATTCTGGATGGTTTACGTCTCGGTCATTTTGGTGCGAAGCTTCCTTGTCATTTCGAGCGAAGCGAGAAATCTTAACGTCGAATCCTTAATTCAGCAGCATTGGGGCACCGCCCTGGGAAATACGACAGGTTACGTGTCAGCAGGATGGTCAGGAGGTCGGCCGGCCCCCAAAGTCATCTCCTTTAAATGGGATATCCGGCTACGGCTGAGGTGCTGGATTGCCAAGGATTTTATGTGGGCATTATAGGTTATTTTGTATAGTCGCCGCCCATACCCAGGGCGTTGCCGCTGGGCTAACCTAGAACGCCCCGTTGGGGCTTAATCAGAATTAACCATTTATTAGAATATGATCCGATGACCCTGCACCTTAATTCGATGACATTGACTCGCAACCCGTAACACGCAACTCGCAACCAGTGGGGTTTACATCTACATTCATTTGTGATATATATCAAACCGGTTGGTTGCCGAAGAGGACTTGGTGTGCCGGGACGTTCGCGACTAAGTCGTCATTAAGTTCACTTTTCTCTGGACGGTGCCGGCCGCGGACAACTCCCCCCCGGTAACTTCGGAGCTGCTATGACCCAAGCCCGCATTTTGATCGTTGATGACAGCCGAATGATGCGTCGCGGGTTAATAAAATATTTAAGCCCACTGAGGGCTGAGCTGACTGAAGCAGCCGATGGGCAAGAGGGATTTGATCTGGCTACAAAAAGTAGGTTCGACCTGGTCATTACCGATATCGATATGCCGCGGTTGAACGGAATTCAGCTTTGTGAACGCCTCAAAACCACCCCGGCGACAAGGGGAACCCCCGTCATTATGCTCAGCTCCTTTGACTCGGATGCTGATATCGATCGTGGATTCCAGGCCGGAGCTTCAGCCTACGTGACCAAAGATGAAGCGCGATCCTGCTTGTTGGAGACCATTGACGACATATTGCCCAAAGCCATCTTCAGACGAAACAGGTTGATCCTGGTGGTAGATGATTCCTCGATCATCCGGCGGATGGTGGAAGACGGCTTGGCCCAGGCCGGATTTCAAGTCATCACGGCTGAAAACGGGCTAAAAGCATTGCAGCTTCTCAAAACCAGACGGCCCGACTTTATCCTTAGCGACATCGATATGCCCGAGATGAATGGCTTTGTCTTTTGTGAGGCTGTTCATGCCAGCCCCGACCTGGCGACCATCCCTTTCGTGGTGATGAGTGCTAATGCAGACCGGAGTCATATGCTGCGGATGCTGCGACGCGGCGCGGCAGCATACATCACCAAACCATTTAACCTGGACCAGTTGGTCATCCTGGTCGAAAAGCTCTTATCCGACCAGTTCCAATTACTCTTAAAAGAAAAGGAACGTTTGGATGCCGACCGGAAAATGCTACTGGCCAGTATCACCAGTCTCGCCTTAGCCTTGGAGGCGAGAGATGCTTACACCCGCGGTCATTCGGAAGCCGTGTCTACCATTTTATCCGGCATGGCCAAGCTAATGGGGGCCACCAGCCCGGAGATCGAAGCCCTGACTATCGGCGGCAAACTGCACGATATTGGAAAAATCGGCATCAGAGACAGCATCCTCCAAAAACCCGGCCGGTTGACCGATGAGGAATTCACCATCATTAAACAACATCCCATCATTGGCGCCACTATCCTCAAATCAATACCCAGCTTATCGGACATCATCACTATTGTCCTGCATCATCATGAACGTTTTGACGGGAAAGGCTATCCCGAAGGGTTGCGCGGGCAAAAGATTTCCCAATGGGCTCGCATGACTGCCGTTGCGGATACTTACCACGCCTTGACCAGCGACCGCCCCTACCGCAAAGGCTTGTCCTGTGATCAAGCCCTTCAGGTGCTTGAGGATGTTCAGGGCAGCCAGCTCTGCCCGGATTGTGTCGCCCTCTTTTTCAAATGGATTTCCACTCAGGAAAATACCGGTTACCTCGTGCCTCAAAATCTCATAGATCAGGGTACTGCTTCCGTCGGTTAGCCATCTAACGGCACTACCTTACGATTGTAGAAAATCAATGTGGGGAATAACTGATTTGGTGGTTTTTGAATTGGTTTTGTTAAGTGGATCTGGGAGGATGTTCCATGGTTGCAAAAAAAATCCGGGTTTTGATGGTGGAAGACAACCCGGCAGATACTTTGCTGATTCGGGACATGCTGTTTAAGGTTGCCCTGGTTACATATGATATTAAAACGGTTGGGCGGCTTTCCGATGCGCTCGAGATGTTATCGTCTGTAATTTTCGACGCCACCCTCCTGGATATGTCCCTTCCCGACAGTACGGGATTAGAAACACTAGCCAAGATCCACCAGCTTTCCGGGCAAACGGCTATCGTCGTTTTGACCGGGACCGACGATGAAGAAATGGCCTGCGAAGCGGTCCGCCAGGGCGCGCAGGACTACCTGATCAAAGGAGAGATCGACGCCAACCTCCTTTCCCGATCCATTCGATACGCCGTTGAACGCCGGCAGACTGAAGAGAGGTGCCGGGCCCTGGCCGCGATTATAGAATCGTCGGACGATGCCATTATCGGAAACATGCTCGATGGGACAATCCAAAGTTGGAACAAGGGGGCGGAAAAGCTGTTTGGCTACAGTGCCCATGAAACCATTGGACAGACCGTGTCCTTGCTGGCACCACCCGGTTATCCGGATGAACTTCCAAAACTTATGGACAATATTACCCATGGCGTCGGCGTTGACCATTTTGACGCTGTCCGGATGCGGAAGAATGGCTCGCTGGTTGATGTGTCCATCAGTGTGTCGCCGATTTTAGACGGCCTGGACAGGGTCTCCGGAGCCGCGATTATTCTTCGGGAAATTACCGAACGCAAAAAAACCGAGCAGGCTCTTAAAGAAAGTGAAAGAAGATACCGTTACCTGGCCGATAACGCCACCGACGTCATCTGGACCATGGATAATGACTTCAACATGACCTATGTCAGTCCCTCGGTGGAACGTCTCCGGGGCTACACCCCGGAAGAAATCATGTCTCAATCGCTCGACCGGACCATGGCGGCCGGTTCACATCAACAGACCTTGGACTGGATCGCCGACAAATTGAAGACAGATCCGGCGCCGGGTGATGCCCCTCCTTGGATCATTGAATTAGAGATGTCCCGCAAAGACGGGTCAACCGTCTGGACGGAGGTGATAACCAATCCGCTTCATGACGATCAGGGCCGGCGGATAGGCATTTTGGGCGTTACCAGAAACATAGACGGCCGCAAGCGCTTCCAGCGGGATCTGGATTTTGAACGAAAACAATTATTGTCTATTTTTGAAAGCATTGATGAGATTATTTATGTCGTTGATCCCATCACATTTGAAATACTATACGCCAACGCCGCGCTGACCGAAATTCTGGGTCAAGTGGTCGGCCGGAAGTGTTATCGGACCATGCAAGGATTAGATGCCCCCTGTTCTTTCTGCACCAATCCCCGCATTCTGGGCGATAACATCGGAAAAACACATATATCAGAATATTACAACCGCACCATTGACCGCTGGCATAGGTCCATCGAGAAGGCCATCACCTGGCCTGACGGCCGAATTGTCCGCTATTGCATGAGCATCGACATTACAGACAGAAAAAAAGCGGAACAGGCCATGACCAATCGTCTCCTATACGAAAAAGGACTGACCGCCTTTTCCCAAGCTTTACTGTCCAACGATAACCAGGCCCTGGACAAAGCGCTGGCTCATTTGCTCGAGACGTCGGCAGCCGGCCGGGGTTATCTTTTTGAAAATGAGATAGACCCCATCGAGGGTTTGTATGCCCGGAAAACCGCCGAAGTCTGCGCCACGGGGGTCACGCCGCAGGCCTTGGGTCAAAAGCCGCAGGGCTTTTTCTACCACGAGGGATTTACCCGATGGCAAGCAGAACTGGCCACGGGCCGACCTATCGCCGGACTAACCGAATCCTTTCCCGAAGAAGAACAAAACCTGCTTGCCGGCCAAGACATCGTCTCTATCCTGATCTTGCCCATCTGGGTGGGAGGAAAGTGGCATGGATTCATCGGATTTGACGACACCGTGAAGCGGCGCCTATGGAATGAAGAGGATGTCCGGCTGTTAAGAACTACCGCAGCTATGGTCGGAATTCATCTTGAACGGAAGCACCGAGATGAAATCATTCAAGAAAACTTACATTTTCTGCAAAAGCTGATCGATACCATACCGGCGCCGGTATTCTATAAAGATGCACGTGGCATTTACCAGGGATGCAACACGGCCTTCGAAAGATTCCTGGGCAAGTCAAAGGAAATGATTATCGGCAAATCTCTTTATGAAGTCCATCCCCAACACCTGGCTGATATCTATAGCCGCACCGACAATGAGATATTCAAAAATCTTGGCTCCTTAACCTACGAGTCAACCATGCAGTCCGCCGATGACGAAGAACATGACCTGGTCATTTATAAGGCCGCTTATTCCGACACCAGCGGAGCCATGGCTGGCCTGGTCGGGGTGATGTTGGATATCACCGAACGAAAAGTGATCGAGGAGGAACTACGGCTGGCTAAAGAGTTCGCCGAGGCGGCCAATCAAAAGCTGGAGCGGGCCGTGGAGCGGAGCAGCAGATTAGCCTTGGAAGCAGAAAGGGCCAACGAAGCCAAGAGCGAATTCCTGGCCAACATGAGTCATGAGATCCGGACGCCCATGAATGGGATCATCGGCATGACCGAGCTGACCCTGCAAACACTCTTGATTCCGGAACAACGCGAGTATTTGGAGACGATCAAAAAGTGTTCTGAGACGTTGCTATATATTCTAAATGATATCCTTGATTTATCAAAAATTGAGGCGGGCCGGCTGGAACTCAGCGAGATGCCTTTTAACCTCCGGGACAGCATCGGGGATATGATCGGCATCGTTTCCCAACGCGCCCACGAAAAAGGGGTGGAACTGGCCTATTATATCGGGCCAGAGGTGCCGGATAATCTTATGGGTGATCCCGGCCGCCTCCGTCAGATCATCCTCAATCTGGTCGGCAATGCCGTCAAGTTTACCGACCAGGGCGAGATAGTGGTGACCGTCTCGACCGAAAACCGGTCGGACAATGGGCTTACCTTGCTATTCACAGTCAAAGACACGGGGGTCGGAATTCCCCTCGACAAACAGCAGGCAATATTCTCTCCTTTTGTTCAAGCCGACAAATGCATCTCAAAACGGCATGGCGGCACCGGCTTAGGTCTGGCCATCTCTTCCCGGCTGGTAGCGATGATGGGGGGACGGATTTGGTTGGAATCAGAGGAAAATCTGGGTAGTACCTTCTATTTTACGGCCCATTTCGGACTGCCCACGCTCGAAGCCGCCGCACAACTGGAGCCGGTGTCAATAGATCCGGAACGGCTGCGGGGGGTGCGGGTCCTGGTGGCCGACGACAACAAAACCAGCCGGCGGATGCTCAAAGAAATGCTCACCAGTTGGCAGATAAAACCGGTCACCGTGGAAAGCGGTATGGCCGCCTTAGCCGCTTTGCGGCATATCGGGGAGTCCGAAGGGCCGTTTGAGTTGATCCTGCTGGATGCCTACATGCCCGGCATAGACGGTTTTGATTTGGCCGAGAGAATCTTGAAGTGGCCGGACTACTCTAAAGTCAAGATTATCATTCTTACCCCAGTGGGGGTAAGAGGCGACGCCAACCGTTGCCAGGAGTTGGGAATCGCCGCCTACCTTTTAAAACCTGTCAAACAATCCGATCTCCTTTCGGCCATCATCCGGGTCATGGGCACGCCTCAAAAACCCGATCAGCGCCCTCAATTAGTGACCCGGTATGCCTTACACAGCGATACCCGGACCCTCCACCTCTTGTTGGTAGAAGACAACCCGGTTAATCTGAAGCTGGCTTCGCATATATTGAAAAAGCAAGGGCACACCCTGGCCACGGCCAAGACCGGGCTGGAAGCTCTGGAGGCTTTGAAAAAAAGCAACTTCGACCTGATCTTGATGGACGTCCAGATGCCCGAAATGGACGGCCTGGAAGCCACCCGGGCCATCAGAGAAAAAGAAAAACAAATCGGCGGCCATATCCCGATTGTGGCCATGACGGCCTATGCCATGAAAGGGGATCGGGAACGGTGTTTCGAGGCCGGCATGGATGGATATTTGTCTAAGCCGATTGATCCCCAAGAGTTGTTCCGGACGATTGATTCATTTTTTCCGCGGCCTTCACAGACTTGCAAAATCAGACCATAACCGGTCTTGGACAGACTGCTCGGAACCGCGTCTTGAGGCGTTCACCATCTGAGGAGGTCAGGTCAGGCCCCAATGCTGGTGAATTAAAGCACGGCCTGGCCATCCTCGGATGTGATAAGATTCCTCACATTCGTTCGGAATGACAAATTTACATCGTCATTTCAGATGGGCCGCGTCTACGTCATTTCGGTGCGAAGCTCCCTGTCATTTATAGCGAAGCGAGAAATCTTAGTGTGACCAAATCTCTCATCAAACCCTCCATCTCCCGGAGATGTCACCCCCAGAGCCGGAAAGCTCTATACGGAGGCCGAACCATGTTGGAAGTTGGAACCAAAGCACCTGATTTTTGTCTCGACGGCATTGACGCAGCGGGACAAGAAAAACAGATTCGCCTGTCTGATCTGCTGGGTCAGGGCCGGGATATCGTTTTATACTTTTATCCCAAAGACAGCACTTCCGGATGCACCCAAGAAGCTTGCGATTTCAGAGATAGCTTTAACCGCATCCGAAACAAAGCCATGGTTATCGGGATAAGCCCGGACAGCCTGGCCGGCCATCGGAAGTTCAAAGAAAAAAACAGCCTAAATTTCCTTCTCCTCAGCGATCCCGGCCGCCAGGTCCTTGAATCATATCAAGCCTGGGGCGAAAAGAAACAATTCGGCAAAACATCTCTGGGGGTTATTCGATCCACCTATCTAATCGGCCCTGACGGCATCATCAAAAAAGTCTGGACCAAAGTCAAAGTCAAGGGACATGTTGATGAAGTGATCGAGGCTATCTGATGCCTCCCATCTCCCTGGCGTCTGGACCGGGGCTTCACCTCTTCCGGGTGATCCTCCAGTCAGCGGCCAGAGAAGATTCAGGCAGTCATATCAACATGGCGTAACCCAATGACAGCTAGTCAATAATGCCTTCTTTAAGGGCGTGGAACGACGGCACCGGGACCGGAACGCAATAATCCCGCACCGGATGCCACATCAGCCGATAAGATGCATCCCCTGCGCCGTTCTGCTGCATCACGTCCCAGCCTCGCACAAAATAAGGGC
>JADFYA010000059.1 GCA_015233285.1 Deltaproteobacteria bacterium
GACGGCTCCGACTAACCGCCAATTTTCGTTTAGAGGGAGTAATGAGCTTAATTTATTTGATTTCTTCCTTATCAAGGACCACCATTTTTTACCTGACAAATATACCATGATCGTCGAGTATTTATCAATTAATCTTTTGACATCTGCCAAACCAATTTGATAGTATCGCTTGATAGTTCAAAAAAAACCGAGGGCAACCCGTAATGCTTCATTCCAAGTTCAATCAATCTCAAAGGAGGACGGTTTGAAAACCGTTTTCGCAGGAAAAAGTGACGTCGGCCGAAGACGGACTAATAATGAAGACTTTCTGATCTTGGATGAATCTTCAGGCCTTTTTTTGGTGCTTGACGGCATGGGTGGACATTTGGCCGGGGAAGTGGCCAGCCGGATGGGAGGAGAAACGATCCAAGAAGCCTTCATTTCCTCTCTGACCTCCCAGGACATGGATTCGACCGTTTTGTTGACAAAAAATGGGAAAGAGATGAATAGGTTAGCCAGCAAATTGGTCATGTCCATTAAAAAGGCTAACAATGTTATCTATCATGCTCAGAAAAATGATCCGGGGAAACACGGCATGGGCACCACGGTCGTGGCCATAACACCTGATCATGAAGGAAACTGCGTTATCGTAGCCAATGTGGGAGACAGCCGGATCTACTTGATCAGAGGCAATCATATCATTCAAGTTAGTGAAGAGCATTCTTTTGTTATGGAGCAAGTCAGGCATGGTCTGATTACCCTCGAAGAGGCCAAGGTGTCTCAGATGCGGCATATGTTGACCCGGGTCCTTGGTTCGGAGGAGAATGTGGAAGTCTTCTCGAGAGAGATCCTGGCGCAGAGTGGGGATGTTTATCTCTTGTGCTCCGACGGTTTGACCGATGTGGTCGAAAACGAGGAGATGGCCATGGTGGTTAATGCCGGGCAAGACGACCTGGAAACGGCCTGCCAAAGCCTGATAGATATGGCCAATGGCCGGGGTGGTCCCGATAACACCACGGTGGCTCTGATCAAGATCGAGGACGTCGCTGAAAGGCCCAAAGAGGGTATTCTCAAACGATTGGGCGACAGGCTGTTTACCGGAAAGCATTAACCGGCGACCACCTGTGATGGTGACCCAGGACTACGGTCCCGAGGCAAAACTGTCCGGACTTGATCGCCTGAATCAGCGGGCAATCCTTAGCGTGGCCGTACAGGATGCCGCATAGTTGGGATACGGCCTGAGTAGGATATCTCTAACGGAGGATGGTAATGTTTGATATCATATTGAAGTTAAACAACAATATTGTGCAGGAATATTCCTTCGATAAAGATTTGGTGACTATTGGCCGCAGGGATGACAACGACATCCAAATCGACAACCAGGCCGTCTCCAGCCATCACGCCAAGATCGTCAAAGAAGATGACGGTTTTTACGTATATGATCTTAACAGCCTTAACGGAACCTTCGTTAACAACCGCCGGGTATCTACCTTAAGGATGGTCAATAACGCCGAGATTACCATCGGCAAGCATGTGTTGGTGTATAAATCATTGGTGGATTATGGGGATGTGCCGGAGGAGATCGACGACGCGGTCTTGGCCGATTCTTTTCATGATACCATGATCCTGGACACCAAACAGCAGCGGGAACTGCTGGGCCGGCAAAAGCAGGCGGCATTGGTTCCGTCGGTCGCGACTCTGACCGGAGAAAACAGGACCAAGGGGCTGCTCACGGTTATTTCCGGGGACGACCGGAAAGAATTTCCTTTGACCAAGAAAATGACCGTCATCGGGAAATCCGGCCAGGCCGACATCAAGATCGGGGGCTTGTTTGTGGGCGGTACCGCGGCCGTTATCAGCAGCCGGGGCAAGGGTTACTTTATCTCCCACTCCGAAGGCATGTCCAAGCCTAAGGTAAACGGCAAGACCATTTCCGATATGGTCAAACTCTCCGACGGAGACCTGATCAAGATCGGCTCGGCCCAAATTCAATACAATGAGACTATCGAAAACTAACCGGCGAAAAGTATAGTTACGTCTGTTCGTCTAAACAACCTGATGAAATGATGACTCATGGACATACCTGACCTGGTCAGTACGGTTAAGGCGGCCGGTTGAGCCTCAAAAATACCTCCGGGGTACCTGGAGGAGGCCTTAGCCGGGATCACCCAGGATGATGACCCTCGCATCCTAACCGGACTCGAAGATAACGAAGACGCCGTCATTGTGACCTTTCCGGCCGGCATGGCCCTGGTCCAGACGGTGGATTTTTTTACGCCGATCGTCAATAATCCCTATTGGTTCGGACAAATCGCCGCGGCCAATGCTCTGTCCGATGTCTATGCCATGGGCGGTGAGCCGTGGTCCTGCATGAATCTTGTCTGCTTTCCCATCAAGAAAATGCCCCAAGAAGTCTTACGGGCCATCCTGGAAGGCGGCCGGGACAAGATTAAAGAGGCCGGAGCCGTCCTGGCCGGTGGACACAGTATCGAAGATGACGAGATTAAGTACGGCTTATCCGTTTCCGGGGTAGTGGAGCCGGGCCGCTTCGCCACCAACAAGGGCCTGCGTCCGGGAGACCATCTTCTCCTGACCAAACCCCTGGGCACCGGTGTCCTGGCCACCGCCCTAAAGGCCAAATGGCCGGGATGTCAAGACCTGGAGCAGACCCTCTACCATTGGGCCGGTCGTCTCAATAAAGTCGGGGGCCGGGTTATCCGCGAACTCGGTCTGATCGGCGCCACCGACATCACCGGGTTCGGACTGGGCGGGCATCTTTTAGAGATGATCCGGGCATCGAAGGTCAGGGCGGAGCTTCAGTTGGACCGCATCCCGATGCTTGACGCCGCGGTGAACCTGGCCGGGATGGGCTTGCTGCCGGCCGGTAGTTTCGCCAACAAGAAATTCTGCAGCTCCTTGGTCGAAGTGGTCTCGGGTTTGGACGAAGTCAAAGTCGACCTGGTCTTTGATGCCCAGACCTCCGGCGGCATCCTCCTCTCCGTCCCGGAGGACAAGCTGAGCCTGGCCCGCCTCATGCTCGAAGATGCCGGTGAAATGGCCGCCGATATCGGGCAAGTCTTTCCCATTGACGAGCACCGGGGACGACTGGTCATCAACTAACCCGCCTTTTCGTGTTTCCCCACCCCAGGTCATCCCGTCCGCTCTGTCCGCTGGCCGTTTCCGATCTAACCGTCAGATCATCTCTCAGGCAATAAGAATTTGTATTCTGAATGAAGAGGGGAAGAGATGCTTAGTCAATACAGCAAACAGTGGCGAGAATGCTTTCCGGAAATTAAAGATGAGGACTTACCGGCTATTTCTCTGCGGGGAGCCGCGGGCAAAGAATCTCTGACCCAAAAGCAATTAGCCAACCTAACCGGAATTCCGCAACGGCACATTTCCGAGATGGAAAACGGCCGGCGGGCCATTGGCAAAGAACGGGCCAAGATTCTTGGCAAGACTCTGAACATCGACTACCGGCTTTTTCTTTAATTGGCTAGACCGTCTCCTGGATCACGTTGTCTGTGGCATCGTATTCACCGATAAGATGACCGGCCGGGTCATCGTACCCGTGAGATCACCTCCCTTTTTGATGAAAGCCTCCTTGACCAGACCGGTCAACGTATTTTTAGCTATCTTATCAGAATTTGAGGCCAGATAGTTTAAGATTGTGATCAGGTATTCCGAACCACTTGATACTTCTTCAAGTTCTTTCAAGAGCTGGAAAATTCCGGGGAGCCGGGCGGGCAACTCGTCCCGGAAAATATACTTTAGCAGCAATAGGGCCCCCCTTGATTTTACAGCGCCTTTTATCTCCTCATCTTCAAACCGGGATAGATCAAAAAGCAGGAACCGGAATTCCGGAAGGAAAGGTCCCAGTTCCGAATTTGGATCAAATAAATGGCTGAACCTATCATCGGCCGTCCATGCTTCCAGCCATGGTAAACGACCAGGGGGATAATGGGCGGCAAGTATCTCCCGACACCTTGTTTGACCTGGTGTTCCCAAATTCGGACCATATAGCGGAGGAAGTGTAGGGCGATCAACGGTTCCGGATGACTCTTATGTTCAAATAATACATAAACATAAGCCTGACTATCGGCTTTGGTGTAGACCTGATAGATCAAGTCCGACAGACTTTCCCGAAGTTCCTGATCTACAAAGGTGTCTTTGCCAGGTTCCAAGGAATCCAGGTCCAAGAGTCCGACAACGGATTCCGGCAAGTGATTCAACAGGAAATCCCTGGCTTCCTCTTTCCCTGAAAACACGCTTTTGAAAAGCCGTCATGGCCGTATTTGATCTGGTTCAATCAGATTTGCCCCCCGTGTCTCGAGTCCCGCGCTACTGCAGTTCTGTTCCCGGGTCGGCCTACATATTTCGCCGGTACTGGCCGCCGACTTCATAGAGCGCCTGGGTGATCCGGCCTAAAGAGCAAGACTGGACGCACTCCATCAGCTCGGCAAAGATGTTGCCGCCGGCCAAGGCCACCTCCTGCAATCGTTTCAGGGCCAGGGGAGCCTCATTCTGATGGCTTTCCTGGAAGGCCTGGAGACGGGTGAGCTGGGATTGCTTCTCTTCTTCCGTGGCCCGGGACAGTTCTACAAAGCATTCGAGAAGCTCTTCATGGCGCGGATCGATGAAGGTATTCACCCCAACAATGGGTAACTCACCGGTATGCTTTTTGACCTCATAATGGATGGATTCTTCCTGAATTTTGCTTCGCTGATACCCTGTCTCCATGGCCCCCAGGACACCGCCCCGTTCTGAGATGCGGTTAAACTCCTCCAGTACGGCTTCCTCCACCAACCGGGTCAGTTCCTCCACAATAAAGCTGCCCTGGTAAACATTTTCATTTTTGGTCAGGCCCCATTCTTTGTTGATAATCTGCTGAATGGCCAGGGCCCGGCGGACCGATTCCTCCGACGGGGTGGTGATGGCCTCGTCAAAGGCGTTGGTGTGCAGAGAATTACAGTTGTCGTAAATAGCGCACAAGGCCTGGAGGGTCGTCCGGATATCATTGAACTGAATTTCCTGGGAGTGGAGTGACCGGCCGCTGGTCTGGATATGGTACTTCAGCTTTTGGGACCTTTCGTTGGCGCCGTATTTTTCTTTCATGGCCACGGCCCAGATGCGGCGGGCGACCCGGCCGATCACTGTATATTCCGGGTCCATCCCGTTGGAGAAGAAGAAGGATAGATTATGGGCGAAGTCATCTATGTGCATGCCTCGGGAGAGGTAGTACTCCACATAGGTAAAGCCGTTGGCCAGGGTAAAGGCCAGTTGGGAAATGGGATTGGCTCCGGCCTCGGCTATGTGGTAGCCGGAGATGGACACGGAATAGAAATTGCGGATATTGTGGTCAATAAAATATTGCTGAATGTCGCCCATCATCTTTAAGGCAAAGTCAATGGAGAAGATGCAGGTGTTTTGCCCCTGGTCCTCCTTGAGGATATCCGCCTGAACGGTCCCCCGGACATTTTGCATGACCGTGGCCTTGAGTTTGGCCGTTTCTTCGGCTGACGGCGGCCGGCCCTCCCTGGCCGTAAATTGCTCGAGCTGCTGGGCTATGGCCGCGTTAAAGAACATGGCCAGGATGATTGGAGCGGGGCCGTTGATGGTCATGGACACGGAGTTGTTGGGGGCACACAGGTCAAAGCCGGAATAAAGGGTTTTCATGTCTTCCAGGGTGCAGATGGACACCCCCGAGTTGCCCACCTTGCCATAGATGTCCGGTCGCAGGGCCGGATCCCAGCCGTACAGAGTGACCGAGTCAAAGGCGGTGGAAAGCCGCTTGGCCTCACTGTGGCGGGACAGGTATTTGAATCGGCGGTTGGTCCGGGCCGGGTCACCTTCGCCGGCAAACATCCGGGTCGGGTCTTCATCGGTCCGTTTAAAAAAGAACACTCCAGCCGTATAAGGAAAGCTGCCCGGGACGTTCTCTGAGCGGAGCCAGGTCAGTACTTGTCCAGGATCTTCATAGCCGGGCAAGACCACCTTGGGGATATCCATTCCGGCCAGGCTCTTGACCGTCAAGGGTGTCCGGATTTCTTTATCCCTGACCTTGACCACGTGTTCTTTGCCGGAGTAGGTGGCCGCCAGTTTCGGCCAGCCTTCCAAAAGTTGACGGCTTTCCATGGACATTCGGTTCCGGGCGTCATCCCGGTTGCCGGCCAGGGTCTCAATAACCGTTTCCAGGCCGGGTGTTGGTTCTTCTTTATGTTGCCGGCGCAGGACCTCGATTGATTTGGCAAAATGCCATTCTTCCCTGGCCGCGGCGGCATCATGGGTTGTCTTGACGTGATAATTCCGGACCGTATTTGATATTTCCGACAAATACCGGACCCACTCGGGAGGGATGATCACCGTTTTGGATGAGGAGAATTTAATATCTTTACGGGGCAGGGACGACGGGAAGGAGAGCCCGGTCTTGTCGTGGAGTTTGTCCAAAACGGCGTGGTAAAGTGCAGTGACACCGTCATCATTGAACCTGGCCGCGATAACTCCGTAAACCGGCAGGTCTTCTGCCGGGGTGGTCCAGAGTTGGTGATTGCGCTGGAATTGTTTGCGCACATCCCGCAAGGCGTCTTCGGAGCCTCGTTTGTCGAACTTGTTGATCACGACCATGTCGGCAAAATCCAACATGTCAATCTTTTCTAATTGGGACGGCGCGCCATACTCGGACGTCATGACGTAGATGGGGGTATCCACGAACGGGACAATAGCCGCGTCACCTTGCCCAATCCCGGCCGTTTCGACGATGACCAGATCAAACCCCGCGGCCTTGACCACCAGAATGGCCTCGGCCAGGCATTCCGACAGTTCTGTGCGTGATTCACGGGTAGCCAGAGAGCGCATGTAGACCCTGGGATTGTTGATGCTATTCATCCGGATGCGGTCACCCAGGAGGGCTCCGCCGGTCTTGCGGCGGGTCGGGTCAACGGAGATGATGGCTACGGTCTTG
Source organism: Deltaproteobacteria bacterium (assembly GCA_015233285.1). Next base: position 6,941 of record JADFYA010000059.1, read on the forward strand.
TCTGGGAAATCCCGGAGGAAGCGGTTGACCAGTTCATCCGTTAAAGAAGACTTGCCCGCGCCGCCGGTCCCGGTGATGCCCAGGGTGGGGACGTGTCTGTCACCGAACTTTTGGATCAGCCGGGGCTCGATGAACTGTAGGAGATCATCATCGTGCTCCACCTTGGCTCTTTCCAACAAGGTGATGGTCCGGGCCACGGCTTGTTTATGCTGGGGTCCGAGCCGTTCGATCAATCCAGATATGTCATCGTTTTGCTTAGGAAAATCCATACCGGTAAGGGTATGGTTGATGATTCCCTGGAGGCCCAATTTGCGGCCGTCTTCGGGGGAATAAATCTTGTAGACACCATAGGATTCAATTTGCCGGATCTCCTCAGGGACGATGACGCCGCCGCCACCGCCCACGATCTTGATGTCTTCCACGCCCCTTTCCCGGAGCAGGTCGATAATATACTTAAAAAACTCAACATGTCCGCCCTGATAACAACTTACGGCGATGCCTTGAACATCTTCCTCGATGGCCGCATCCACCACCTCGGACACCGAGCGGTTGTGCCCCAGGTGGATCACTTCCGCCCCGCTGCCCTGCAAAATTCTCCGGATGATGTTAATCGAGGCATCATGTCCATCGAACAAAGAGGTGGCCGTGACCAGGCGAATATGGTTCTTGGGCCGGTAAGGAGTGGGTTCGGCAACCATAATTTTTCTCCATGCTTAAGTGGGTTAAACCTTAATGAATGTTGCGGGTTGCGCGTTTCGTGTTGCGGGTTGCAAGTTCGGATGTTCATGGCAGCCCGTCCCCGTTGTGGCTGGACAGTTCGTTCAAAATCAGGGAGGTCTGCAGCTCAATATACTCGTCAAGCGTAAATGCTTTTTTCAGAAACCACCGCCGGAAGGTCCACATGTGACCCAGCACGGTGATATTGTGGGCTATCAGGGTAATGCCCCGGTGATGCCGCTACTTCAATGTTCCGTCGTCCTTCCCTCGGGTCAAGATGTCTTCGAACATGCCGGTAATCCGGGACTCGTTTCTTAGGACATAAGAGATGGAATCTCCAGGTAAGGAGGCCGTTTCACGATAGATCAGCAAGATGTGGTCCTGCATCAGGTCACAAACGCGGAGATACCGGTCGATGGCGTTTTTTAGTGTGTCGCGTCCGGTGCCGGCGGGTTTGATGGCCTCTTTGACCTGCTTTTCCATCTCGGAATGGATGAACTCGCAGACCAGGTAAAGGATATCTTCTTTGGACTGGATGTATTCGTATAGGGTCCCGATGCTGAAGTTGGCCCGGCCGGCTATTTCTCGCGTGGTGGTTTTGTGGAATCCTTTTTGAATAAACAGATCGACGGCCGCCTGGACGATTTGCCGCCGGCGGGTTTCGACCAATCCGGTGTCTTTGATGAGGGTGGGGATGTCTTTTTGTTGATGAATAAGCATGATAGGCGGGCCTCGTTGATTGAGCGCTCGTTCATAACGATAGCCCAATCCAGAGCCGTAAGTCAAGCTTTTTCACCCCGGCTTAAAAAAAGTCATTGCGGTTGACGCGGCCTTGTTGTAACTTACTCTTGTCTCAGGATGCGCCCGGAAACCATACCCGTCATTCCCGGCATCTTTAGTCCCTGAACCCTAATCGAAAATGTAAATTGATAGCCTGGGGAAGCCGTCTGGCTAACTATATGCTTGAACTTGATGGCCAGAGGAAGTAAGATTTCTATCTGCTCCGGTACAATGCCGGCAAAAATCATTCGTCCTCTAAAAAATAATTAATAAACTCAATTAGCTGTTACCCCGGCGGACCGGCCGCAACTGACCGTTGATGCCCGGGGAACACCCACAAATGTTAATATTTATTCCTTCTGCCGGAGTGTGTTGTGCCTTTACAGAAAGACAAGCGAATCAAAAAAGTGAGTTCCTCGAAAAAGAGCTCGGAAGCAAAGTACGTCTACCATGTCCGAATTACTTTGAGAGGAGTCAGGCCGCCGATTTGGCGGAAAGTTCTGGTGACCAATGACATTTCATTAGTCCAATTTCACCGGATCATCCAACTGGTCATGGGTTGGAGCGGTCATCATCTCTATCAGTTTATTATTGACGGGAATTATTATTCGGAGCCCTTTGATGATGACGATGATGACGATCTTGACGATTTGGCCGCAGGCCCGGAAACGGAAAAAAGGGCTTCAGTGTTGTTGCATCAAGTCGCCTCTGAAGAAAAAGCCAGATTGATATACGAATACGACTTCGGCGACAACTGGGAGCACCTGATTGTTATCCAAAACATCCTGCCGATCGAAGAAGGGAAGCACTATCCGGTTTGTACCGACGGAAAAAGAAGCTGTCCGCCGGAAGATATCGGCGGGGCCTGGGGATACGGACAATTTTTAGAAGCCATCAGAGATCCCAATCATCCCCAGCATAAAAGAATGACCGACCGGGTGGGCAAGAACTATGATCCCGAAGCCTTTGACCTGGACGAGGCCAATCGGATATTAAAGGAAAAGAAAAACTTCATTATTAACGGTTAAGTGGTTGCTTCCTGGAGAAATTATGGAAAAAGAAGGAAGGCGGATCGAGACCCTGGCTTTGCACGCCGGGCACAAACCGGACTCAGACACCATGTCTCGGGCGGTTCCGATTTATCAGACAACCAGCTTCCTGTTTCGGGATACCAACCACGCGGCTAATCTTTTTGCGCTTAAGGAGCCGGGGTTTATCTATACCCGGATCATGAATCCGACCACGGATGTCTTGGAAAAACGATTGGCCGCCATCCATGGTGGGGCGGCTGCCGTGGCCACTTCCTCAGGCATGGCCGCCATCTTCTACGCGGTTACGGCCATCACCGGGGCTGGCCAAAATATCGTCTCCGGTTCCAACCTTTATGGCGGCACCCATACCCTTTTCGCCACTACCTTGAAACGGTTCGGCATCGAGGTCCGGTTTGTCGACTCGTCCGATCCCAATAATTTTGAGGCCGCCATCGATGACCAAACCCGGCTGTTGTTCACCGAAACCATTGGTAACCCCCGCTGCAACGTGGATGACTTAGAGGGCATTGCCGAGGTGGCTCGTCGTCACCGGATTCCCTTTGTTCTTGATAATACCGTGGCCGCTCCGCCCATTTTCAATCCGCTCGACCATGGATGCGACCTGGTGGTCTATTCCTTGACAAAAATAATCGGGGGCCACGGGATCTGTATCGGCGGGGCAATAGTCGAGGGCGGCGGTTTCGATTGGCAAGCCGCGGGTAAATTTCCCGAAATTACCGACCCAGACCCCAACTACCACGGCATCAACTTCTGGGAGGCTCTTTGTACCCTGGAGGGGACACCATGCACCGCTTTTTGCGTTAAACTCCGCACCGGGTTGGTCCGAGACATCGGGGCGTCGCCGGCGCCCATGAATAGCTTCCTGATCCTTCAAGGGATGGAAACGCTCCCGCTCCGGGCTAAGGCGCATTGTCAAAATGCCCAATTGGTCGCCGAATTCTTGGACAAGCATGAGGATGTGACCTGGATCAATTACGCCGGGCTGCCGAGTCACCGGGATTATAACCGAGCCAAGAAGTACTTTCCGCTCGGCCCGGGGGCAGTGTTTGGCTTCGGGATTAAAGGAGGACTGGAGGCGGGACGAAAATTCATTGAGTCCGTTAAGCTCTGTTCGCACCTGGCCAACATCTTGGATGCCAAGACCCTGGTCATCCACCCGGCCAGCACCACTCATTCCCAACTTTCGCCGGCCCAGCAACAGGAAGCCGGAGTCCCATCGGATTTAATCCGGATCTCGGTCGGGATAGAGCATCCTGATGATATCATAGCCGATCTCGACCAGGCCCTGCGCGCCTCCCAATTATAGCTTCTCTTCACCAGTTAATAGGCCAACTTAAACCAGGTGCCTTCTATCAGCGGGTAAAGGCTGGGCTCGAGACCCGACTTGGCCGCAATGGATTGGCCGAACTCTAGATAGGCGCCTGCCTTAGCTGAAGCGTAAGCCGGCCAAAATGGTAAGTTCTCGCCGTTAGGATTTCCGGTCCTGGCAAAATTAGCCCAATAGGTCATCATCTTGTCGGACAGATCCAGATCCGATTGCTCGAAATCCAAGAACGATTCGGTAAAACCGAAGACATAAAATAATTCCGATCCATGCACGGTTCCTAGTTTTTCTATAGGAACCGCTTCCCTGGTCGTATCCGCGGCCAGGATCATGGTCGCTTCCGGGGGCGCCTGGTGAGAAAAATAATAAAGCCAGTGGGGGGCATTATCGCCCGACCTGGTCCGAGCCAGATAATTGACCGCCGCGCCAAACCATTTCGCTGATATCAACCGATCCAACCTCCCCCAGACTTCCGCCTTGTTTGCGACCGGCAAGAGTTTTTGCACCTCATCAGCCTTTTCCCCAAAGGATGCCTTCAGATATTTTTGATAATCTCCAGGCGTCGGGGACGGACCGAAACTGGGCAGAAAAATGGTGCTTTCGTTTTTGCATATGCCGGCGACCAGAGGCACCTGATGGTACTTGCCGGCGTTTAGTAATCTGACCGGATGGTCAGGTATGATTTTTTCATCCAATGTCGGGCCGAAAACGACACGGGCGATTTCCACTCCGTATTTTTCTTCTAAGTCCTTGCCGGCGTCTGCTATTTCATCCCAAGGAGTCTGACGCAACGAGGTTAAGATATTTTCTGATTCATTGGCCTCAAGCTGTTCAGACAACTTGTTTCCCACTGTTTCGGCCGGGGTCACATTTAATTGCCCCTGCCGGAGAGGCCGTAGCATCCCGACTAAAGCCGGACTTTGGGCAATGGCTGAACGAAACAGACCCTTAGCCTCCGGATTGACTAAAAGCAAGACGACACTGGTTCCGCCAGCTGACACCCCACAGATAGTCACCTTGCCGGGGTCACCGCCGAATTGTTCTATATTTCGCTGCACCCACTTAAGCGCGGCCACCTGGTCAAGTAAACCGTAATTTCCTGAGATCTTATCGGGCGACTCTTGAGACAGAAGGGGATGGGCCAGGAAACCGAGGACGCCGAGACGGTAATTAATCGTAACTACCACCACGCCCTTTTTAGCCAGCGCCTCGCCGTCATAAATCTCATCCGATCCGGAACCGGCCACAAAGGCCCCGCCATGGATCCAGACCATGACAGGCAGCTTTTCAGAAGTGCTTTTGGCCGGAGTCCAGATATTGAGATAAAGGCAATCTTCGCTCATCTGACCGTCGTGGTCCGGTTGAGGGCAGACCGGCCCAAATTGTTTAAACTTGCGGACCTCAGTCCATCCTTTGACCGGTTGTGGCGGCTTCCAGCGTAGTTCACCCACCGGCGGTGCGGCATAAGGCAGACCTTTGTAAATTCCGTCGGCCTGTCGGGCGATTGGTCCGTTGTCAATTCTAATGACTCCAGAATCCTGTCTGGGTGGTTGCTGTTTAGAGTTTTCTTCACATCCCGTCTGAACCAACATCAAGAGAAAAGCGATCACCACTATCCTCATTTTTGAAGCGTAACCCATAAATTTGTCCTTTCGGTGTTTCTCTATAACCTGAACTCGACGAGTTTTATTAATCAGGAGGCAGAAAGGCATCCGCAGATTTCGCAGATGAACGCAGATGAAAAAAACTCACCGCCGTATGTTAGTCCGCTTATTATATCCCAAGATGTAGCCGCCGGCCAATTTCAACAGATGAAAATTATTATCTTGTTGCAGCTCCTTAAGAAAGACTTCGCGAGACAGCAGGTAAGCCTCTGACCGGGAGGCCAGGAATTGTTTAAGCTTGTCTTTTTCCGGGACCTTGATGTGCAAGATCGGGCGATCCACATAAAAGAACAGGCTGGGCTTATACAGGCCATAGGTGGCCACCACGGCTTCAGGCCGGGCCCCGGATTTAATGGCCAGGGCCAGCTCCTTGGCCGGTTGTTGCATGTAGGCCGCGGCGGTGGGGAACAACTGGAGGAAGACCAGAGCCTGAAAGATCATTGACATGGCTATGATAGCGATAAAAGAATGCTTTCGTTCTCCTCTTTGAAAAAAATGGAAGAACCCGGCCCCACCGGCCGGTAACACCAGCAGCAATAAATATGGTACCCATCCGAAACTGAGGTCGCCTGGGCCGAAGGCATACTCGAAGGAATCAGGTTTGGCCGTATTTGCTTTGGCCATAAGTTGGGTAAACTGTTCGGAAACAAGAAACCTGGGCAGGGCCGCGAAGGCAAT
>JADFYA010000005.1 GCA_015233285.1 Deltaproteobacteria bacterium
TACTTGTCGTTGATTCCCTGGCTGTGCTACAATACGGACACGCCTACACAATAAAACGATGGAGGTGACAAATGTCCAGCCCGGAAGAGTTGTTGCTCGACCACTTAGACGAACTAACGGCCGCTTTTCTGGAGCATTCAGGGAAGAACCAAAATATTTGGAAAAGTCTTTGCCAAAACATCCCAGGGTTGACGGAGGCGATGACTGCCAACACATTTGAGGCGAAAGCCCCGACCATTGTTGCCACAGTGACTAAACTTTCTCAATATGGGTCCGGGAAGGTAGGCGGTGGCCAGGTGGACGTGGATAAGATTACTCTTGGCCATAAAGAGGAAATGGACAAGCTTAGACAGGAACTCCAGGCCGGAACAAAGAAACTTTCTCAGCAATTGGCCGAAGCGACCTTAACTATTGTCCGGTTAATCAATGATGCAAAATTGAATAGGCGTAATCACGAAAAAGTGGGGGCCAGGATTCCACAAGAGAGTCAGACAGTGGTGACTAACCTTACTCAGAGCCATCCAACCGAGATGGACAAGCTTGCTCACCAATTAGGTAAGGGACTGATAAAGAAAAAAATCTATTGTCGGCTGGACTATTGAACAAGATAAGCGTGGCTATTACCGAACGTTCATGTCGATCAGGGGCAAGGTTCATTCTATCTATCTTGGACGGCAGTTTGACGAAGAAATGGCCAGGGCAAAGATTGTGGCTAAAATGGATCAACTTAGTAAGGACGGCATAGTGGCGGACCTGGCCAAAGATGGGATGATGGACAATGGATCCGAGGGCCGTGACCATGATTGATCCGGCTGCCCTCATGTTAGAGAAGGCGATAAATATTATGGTTGGAAGTAATGGACAGGGATGGAGTCGTCGGAGAAAGGGGCTGACAACACCTAAGACCATTGTTCTAAGCCTCTTTCTGATTATAGCATGTAGCTGCTGTTCACACCGGCAAGAGCCGCCCATCCCCGACATGTTTGAAACGGTGGCCTCCCAGTCGGGGAGTGTGTCGGACGATGAGAAAAGGGTGATCCGCCGGCCCGATGATGTGGCCAGGCTCAAAAAACTGGAGTCAGACCTTAAGGTCACTCAGCAGAACGCGGGCGTTACGCCCGGATACCAGGTTTTAGAGAACGTTGCCGTACCAAACGTTCCAGAGTATCGCATCGGGCCGGGGGATATTATCGAGATCGTGTATCACATCTCATATGGGAAAACACGACAGGATTATCTGATTGAAGTGCAAGACAAGATCAGCATTTCATTTCCATATCACCCCCAGTTTAGTTCCACGGTAATGGTCCGGACGGATGGGAAAGTGACCGTTCCCTTGCTGGGCGATATAGAAGCGGAATCCAAGACGCCAATGGAACTCGCCGCGATACTGAACCAACGGTATAGCCGGTATTTACACAATCCTTCTATTACGGTTGCTTTGGAAGAGTTCAATGTCAAAATCGATGAACTAAAGAAAGCAATAACTACGGCGTCTCGTGGTCAGAGTAAGATTGCCCCAGTATCTCCAGATGGAAAAATCGCTTTTCCGATGATCGGGAATATCCAGGGAGAAGGATATACCTTGTCGCAACTTGAAAAAATAATAAATGAAAAATATTCACATCTGGTGAGAAATTTGAACGCCACCTTGATCTTCCAGGAAATCCATCATTCGAAGTTTTATATCCTCGGCGAGGTGGAGCGTCCGGGAGGATACGATATGCCGAATCGGATGAATTTAATTGATGCTCTGGCCGTGGCCGGAGGCTACAAAAAGAGCGCCTACCTGGATGAAGTCGTTATTTTCCGCAATGATGGGTTGCAGCGCCCCATGGCCTTTAAGACGGATCTGGGGTTGGCTCTCAAGAAGGGAGCGGCCTACGTGAGTCTCCAAATAAAACCGGCGGACATCATATTTGTACCACGAACAAGGATTGATAAATTCAATGAGTTGGTGGAACGGATATTCGCCAAGGGGTTATATACGATTCTTCCTTTCGGTAGTGCATTTACGATTAACTACAGTATCAACTCGACTGGCGGGGCTACGACCATAATACCTTAATGGAAAAAATGCTCATACCACGAGTGTGTTTCCAACTACCAAATTATGCTTGGGATATATCCCAATGTTGTTGAATTAAGCTGCGCTTAACCATCTTCGGATGTGATAAGATTCCTCACATTCGTTCGGAATGACAAATTTACGCCGTCATTCCATATGGTCACCTTCCCTGTCATTTCGAGCGAAGCGAGAAATCTTAATGTTGCACCCTTAATTCAACAGCATTGGGGATATATCCTACCTGGGAACCGGCGGAACCATATATGGTAAGGAGATATAGAGATGGAATCAGAAGCGAAAAAAAAGAATACCCAGAGTTATGCGAACGAGCTTATTTTTATTCTATCGGATAATTGGAAGGCTGCTCTGTTTGTCTTTTCCATATTATTTATAGGGACGTTTCTGATTGCCTTATTCCTTCCGCCAACGTTCAGGGCATCGTCAAAATTTTCTCTGGTCATGTCGCAGCAGATTGACCCCCTTCAGCGAGATACGGCTTACGACTACAAGAATAAAATGACGCGTCTGCTGCAGGATCAGAAGGAGATCATTTTATCAGATTACGTATTAACCAACGTCTTGAACCGGATCTACCTTGACGCCCAACCAATGGACGTCTCCAAGTTGATGGAAAAACTAAAAGAACATATTGAAATTACGCCACCGGGGGGTGAAACGTTTGAAGGGGCGAGTGTTTTCTATGTCAGTTTCAGCGGTTCGTCTCCTGAGCATGTGGTTAAGGTTGCAAAGTGTATTGCAGAGATGTATCTGAATCGGTATAATGAGATCGCCAAGTCAAAGACCTCCTATTCGGTCACTTTTTTTGAACAACAGTTAGATAAGGCAAAAGCTAACTTAGATGAAAAAGATGCCCGATTGAGGCAATATGAAAAGGAAAAGAGTTCGTCGCTTTTAGAATTTTTAAACCTTGATCCAGGCAAGACAAGTATGGAAGTTGGAAATCAATCGTTAATGACTCAAGCGGCGCGAAAATTAAACGATCTCCGGGAAGAACTGGCTGGAGGCAACATGGTCATAGAAGCTCTGGAACGAGGGTTGACGACCAATAAGATTCCTGTTGTCACTCCGGAGATGGAGGTGTACGGACGGGCTGTAACCGCATTTAAAAGCAAGGTCGCCCAGTTGCAGATCCAGCTAAATGAAATGAGGTCGCAGTTCGCGGCCGATTATGGCCCAATGAAAGAAGTCCGGTATGAACTGGACTTGGCCGTGCGTTCGTTGCGCGAAGAAGTCCAGAGGTCGATTTATGCGCTGAAGGTGAACGCTAAAGGTACGATAGCCAAGATACATGAACAGGAAAGGATTATTGACAAGCTAAAGGAGACCATCCAGACCAATACTGAGGAAAAATCGCGCTATAGTCAACTGGCTGAACAGTATGCCTTGGCCAGAGACGCGTATAAGAGCATTTTTACCCAAAGGGAACAAGCTCGCCAGGCTAATGATGTTAATCAAGAAAAACAATATGTTACCTTAATAGATGGAGCATCGACTCCCACAAAACCCTATAAACCAAACCGGCCTTTGTTGGCTGTCTTAGGTTTATTCGCTGGAGTTCTTATGGGAACGGCCACCGCCTTGTTGCTGGATAATGTTGATCACACCATCAAAAAATCGCAAGATGTTGAGGAATTCCTTGGTATTCCGGTCCTGGGGTCAATAAGGAAATTCTCTATTGAACAAAAGTGACGGCTTAGGCTCAAGGGAAAGCGGCCTGGTCTGATTCTCGGCCGACTGGAGATCCGTCTGGATGGAAATTTTGCTATTGGGGTTGATATCTTTATCGCTCGGGCTCATATGGTATCTTATCAGAATTTCCGGTAAATTTCGAGATGGTGATTCTCCCTGCAGCCTGGAGGCTTTGATATTTGCCATATGGCTGGTGGCCTCGGCATTATGGGGATCGTATTTCTACAGTTACAAACTAATGGGGGGGGTTGATATCTCCATTGAACGTCTTATTTTCATGGTCGTGATTTTTATTATGATGATAGGGATGTTCAGAGGTAAAGTTGATACCCGCGCGGGGATGGGGATTGAATGCCTGCTGCTCTTATTCATACTCATTTGCCTGGTCTCGATGATAATTAACGGTTTTAAGTCGGACGCTCCGGCCATTCCGTCCCCGTGGTTTATTTTTATTAACGGATATCTTTTTCCTTTTTTAGCTTTTGTGTTCGCCAAAAATTTTCTGGTGGAGGAGAAGGATGGTCTCGTCGTCTTCAGGACCATATTTCTCCTGGGCAGTTATATAGCCCTTATCGCCTATTTTGAATACTCCGGACATCGGGAGTTCATCTATCCGCGATATATTGCCGATCCTAAAATACTCATCCACCTGGATCGCGCCCGGGGACCATTTCTCAATGCCGCATTTAATGGTGTTGCGCTCAACCTCGGATTTATTTGCGGCGTCCATTTGCTTTCCCGGAAACAAGGCATTTCGCGCCTGGGTTATCTTTTCTTGTTACTGGCTTACTTACCTGCCATCTTTTTTACCCAAACACGGTCGGTCTACCTTGGTTTTGCCATTACCTTGATCGCCTTGCTGACTGTCTATCGAGTGTCTTTTTCCAAATTGAAGTTGCTGGCCTTTCCGGTCGCCATATGCCTTGTGTTTATGTCATTCAACATTCAGGTCTTGATGTCTGCGGATAGGAGACAGGGTGGAGTTCTTCAGACCAAGGAAGTTGCTGATCGGCTGTCACTTATCAATATGTCGCTGCTTATGTTCTTTGATCATCCCATCTTTGGGGTGGGCGAAGGCCAGTTCTTCCCCGCCGCCATGGAAAAATATCGGGGAAAGGTTCCTTTTCCAGAGGGGTCCACGGTTTTTACTCAACATAACCACTTCTTGGGATTGTTAGTTGAACTGGGAATTACCGGGACAGCAGTATATGTAGCAATTATATTTACATTATTTAAGCGATTATATAGATTGGTTGAGTTCCTTCCCGAAACGCGCTTCCTAGGTTATAATTTCTTGCTGATTTTAGCCACGGGCATGATTGTATATCTTAATAACAACCTTTTTGTTGAGCCATCCTACTTCTTATTTGGGAATTCAGTCTTTTTTACATTTGGCGGCATGATCGACGGGCTTCATCGGAAGTACGTTACGGCGGCGTGATCATGACTGCTGCCCGGCCGAACGACCGAGATTTTAGGATGCACTGGGTAAAAACGGCTTGTTTTGATACATCGGAATATCGGATATGTATAAAGACTTTTACGAAATGGACTCGGAGGCATATAGAGTCAAACCGTCGGCCATGGGCTACTTTAGTTCTAAGGCCCATGAGAAAGTATGGAATTCCATCCTCCAGGATACAATGTCGGGATGTGATCTGCCGATTCTGGTCACGGGCGAAAAGGGAACCGGAAAGAGCACCCTTCGCCTAAAACTGGCGAACTTCCTGATGGAGGAGGGTAAGGCGGTGGTAACCTACGTCTCGGCGCCTCACCGGATGAATCCAGTGCAACTACCCAGGAAGGCAAAGACAAAGACTGATCCGATTGAAGGTCGGGAAGCTGGTCTTAATGCCTCCATGCCGCTAAAGCCAACGGGGATCGCAGACCGGAAATTGCTTTATGTGATTATAGATGACGCCGATGATGTGGAGATTTTTAAGGCATGTAAATTACCTCAGGAAGGACCGGGCGCCGGGTCGGCTCCATCTAGGCAACTTATCCTGTTTGCCCGCCATGACCTGGTCGATAGGATAGATGAGTGGCAGAAAAGTTGTGGCGATGAGCAAATGGTCAAACGTTACCATCTATATGGGCTTGATTTGGCAGAGACAAGAGAATATATGTATTTTCGGTTGTTTCTATCTGGGGCGCCGGGGGTTCCGACGTTTGCGGATGATGCGATAGAAAAGATCTACGGCATTAGCAGAGGAATTCCAGGGAGAATCCATAAAATCTGTGACCGATGCCTGCTTTTGGGAGCTGACCGAAAATTGTCCCTTATTGGTGACGCCATAGTGGCTGAGAGTGCCAATGGTTTGCTGGAATTTGGTGAGGCGGCCGGAGGTAATGGCGCAATCAGGCATACTCTATCGCCGGCTATTACCCTTGACGTGACCGAAGCGAAAAGAGCCGAGCTTCTCCGGCCGGCGTTTGTGACGGCGGAACCCCGCCCTTTAGTGAAGGAGGCTCAAGAGAACCGGCACATGGAAAACGACGAGGGGACGGACACCGATATCGGACTCGAACCTTTAAAGCGCGTGGCCCGCAATAATGTTGGAGGATTGAGGATGTTTATAATAATATCAATGAGTTTTATAGTTTTTGTCTTGCTCGGCATTATATTTGATGCAACCGTAGTCGTGAAAAGCCTTTTTTAACGTGGGCGACTGAGAGAAAAGGGTATGACCAAAAGACTTGGTTGGGAAGAGGCATTCAAACAGCGCCGTGAGACGAACAATCACATGCCGCCGAAAGAAAACGGGTATCATGGAGACGCGTTAAAATCCAGTACAAACCTTTTAGATGGCGGCCCTCATGGAACACCCGATACGAACGGTGAGGCACGTCCAGTCGGTGCGGCGGGAATAAATGGTAGAGACACGTCTCTGTTAGACGCTAAAGATCAATGGCTTTACCACGTCCCGAATATACAATTCGAGGAATCCGTTGACGTTCATGTATTCAGACTGGAAAGCATGTCGTTGGCGCTTGAAGATATTTGGGCCAGTGCCATGCTGGCCGCTTTAGTGCGCCCGGAAACCGTTTTAGTGTGCGGGCCCAGAAGTGGAGAAGGAGCGACCTTTGTATCCTTTTATCTGGCCATGTATCTCGCTCGGGAATATTACAAAAAGGTATTATATGTAGATACGGAGACTGAAAGGGGGCAAAAGACGATGTACCGCTCTCCGGATGGTCCCGGGCTGATGTCCTATTTGCGGAAGAGAGCGGAATTAGGACGTCTTATTTATAGGACTGATTTTAATAACTTGTACATTCTTCCATCTGGATTTAAAAAGGGGGCGACAAGGCGAGGTACATTCCTCTCCCCGGATACCTTGTTAAATGATTTCTTAAAATTTTGTGTCGGAACTTTTGATATTACCATTCTGGACGGCCAACCTGTAAGTGAATCGGCAAATGTCGTTAGGTTGGGGCAAGATGTAACTCAAGTTATCTTCGTATGCAAATATGGATATTCCAGACGCGAGCTAATAAGAGCCGCCCTAGATAGATTGACCAGCAATAACGTGAAAGTTGCTGGGACCGTTATGAATGCCCGGGAATACCCTGTTCCCCAAATTATCTATAAGATACTTAAGTAACTATAATTCCATGTGTACCATAAGTGATCAGGAAACCGGGGGTGACGGATAATGTTCCAATATCGACCCCTCGCATTCTGGGATTACCCTACGTCTAGTCTTCAAAAAAATTCGACAAATGCGGTGAAAGATATCGTCGGACCGGTAACTGGTTTTCGAATAAGTCCTGTAACATAAAAATATTGGGGCCTCGTGTGGCGGTCAAGAGGAACATACTTCAGGTTATAGATCATTTGGAGTACGGGGGGGCCCAGAGATTGCTCGTGCCCTTAGCCGAGTGGATCCACAAGGACACGTACAACCTGACCGTGTGTACCCTTCAGACTGATACGTCTTTAAAGGCAGAAATAGAATCAAAAGGGGTGAAGGTTATTTGCCTTGGGAGGACGCGCCCTAGTATCTTGTGTCTACCGCGGTTTGCTTCGTATGTGTACGGTAGCATCAGAGATTTAATGAACCTCTGCGCCGGATTAAAGATAGACGTGATTCAGTGCCATCTCTCAGATGCAGAGTTTTTGGGGATAGTGGCCGGAACCCTGAGCGGTGTGGAACTGATATTAACAACGAACCACAACGTGTTCTTACCTTCTGACCGTGGGGCGTATGATGTTCGCAATGTGATGCGGAAAGTGTTGTCCAGGGAGCTGATTAACCGATGGGCTGATTTTGCGGTGGCTGTGTCTGAAGATGTGGGGCGGAGGCTAAGGGCTGATTTTGGGGTCAGACCTGAGAAAATCAAGGTGATCATCAATGGAATAGACGTGAACAGGTACCGGCGGCGAGAGGTGCCTGCCCAGTTACGGCAATCGCTGGGATTACGGGTGGGGAACCGCGTGGTCACCACGGTGGGACGTCTGAGCCACCCCAAAGGGCATACTTATCTGCTTCAGGCCATCGCCTTGCTTAAGCTAAGATTTCCGGAACTAAGGCTGTTGCTGGTTGGTGATGGAGAGTTAAAGAATGACCTGAGGACGGAATGCGCCGCATTGGGATTGAAGGACCAGGTCAACTTTTTGGGAAGCCGAAACGATGTGTCCGACATACTGGCTGTGACGGACATATTCGTATTACCCTCTTTGTGGGAGGGAACGTCGTTGGCCTTGTTAGAGGCGATGGCCGCCGGAAAACCCATCATTGCCACCGCTATTGCCGGTAATATAGGGATCATAGAACATAATATAAACGGACGGCTGGTACCGGCCGGGAACGTTGAGTCCCTCGCCTCGGCAATTGCGGATTTTTTAGATAAACCGGAAATGGCTCTGAAATATGCCGACAATGCCTACCGGAACGCAGAGCGCTTTGATATCCGACAAACTATTTCAGAACTTGAATCTCTTTGGTCGGCGCCCTAGGAAGACCATAGGGAGAGCTCTATCGGCTTCCCGGTTATTCGTGTCCATTTCAAAACATCTCGATTTTATAAGGATTATAGACGATGGTTCGCCTATATGATCGTCCCTGGGGCTGCTGGGAAGAGTACATAGATGAACGTGGATACCGGGTGAAACGAATCATCATCTCCTCCGGCAAGCGATTCTCCCTGCAATATCACCATCTGAGGTCCGAGCACTGGGTGATCGTCCAGGGTCGAGGCAGACTCACCATAGACGATTCACAAAGAGATGTATCTGTGGGAGATTATGTCTTTATACCTGTAAATTGTCAACATCGGCTCGAAAACATTGATGAAGAGAATTTAGTTTTCATAGTGATACAGTTAGGTAAATGCCTTGAGGAAGATATTGTCAGGCTTGAGGACGACTGGAATCGTTAAAAGCATGCCCGCGGACGCTGGTCCAGCTTGATTTTCGCTCTTTCCACGTGCTCTATTTGGTCGTGACAGGCATGGCGGAAAAAACCGCAACAGGGTCATTATAGAGAACCTTGGCCATGATTTATGTCAAGAACAACCAAAGTCAACGAGGATGGAATGGTAACTATAGCGGTGACAGGATTTCGTGGCGTTCCGGGGACTTGGGGGGGGGTAGAGCACCAGTGTGAGGAACTCTATTCGCGTCTGGCCGCCAAAGGATATAGAATTATCATTTATGCCCGTAACTCTTATGTGCCGAAGGATATTACCCTATATAAGGGCATGGAGATACGCCGGCTACCGACGATCAATACGAAATATACGGAGGCTTTGATCCACACGTTTTTATCCATCCTCCACATTCTCAAATCAAATCCTGAAATCGTTCATATTTACTCTCAGGGCCCGGCTGTATTCAGCCCGTTAGTCAGACTATTTCGGCCGAAGATGAGGTTATTTTTCACGTGCGGCGGACTTGATTGGCAACGGAAAAAATGGCCGCCCTGGGCCTCGCGGCTAGTCCGGATCGGGGAATGGTGTTCAGCCGTGTTTCCCCATTATCGGATCGTCGTTTCAAAGGAACTGGTGAAATATTATAAACGTAGCTATGGAGTGGAGGCCCATTACATCCCAAATGGAATTCCCGTCCCGGTTCTTAGAGAACCGAATATTATTCGCAAATTCGGGCTGACTTCGAGAGGTTATTTTCTGTTTGTCGGGCGCCTGGTGCCGGAAAAACGCGTAGAAGACATCATCATGGCCTTCGGCTTAAAGCCGCGGGGAACAAAGCTCGTAATTGTAGGGGATAGCGCCGGAGCGGATGATTATGTGCGTAAATTAAAGCTGTTGGCCGGTAATAATTCGTCTATTTTATTTATAGGTTTCCAGTACGGTGAGGCGATACAAGAGCTATACTCCAATGCCCGGGCTTTTGTAAACGCATCAGAACTCGAGGGCTTACCATTGACGGTTCTGGAGGCTTTTTCCTATGGCCTGGAGTGTTTGCTGAGTGACATTGAACCGCACCGAGAGATCATGGGATTCAAGAACGTCGTGGGGCATTTGTTTCCTGTGCGTCAGGTCGAAACACTGGCCCGGAGAATGGATGGAATGGATAAAATATCCAATGGATGCCTGAAAAAAATTAGGGCATTGCCCAAGACTGCGGTTGAAAGCCACTATAGTTGGGATGCAGCCGCCCTGGCCCTGGAGAAGTTATATCTGAAAAGCCTTGAAGACAGGTGATGCGTGTGGCTGTCGTAGTTACCCGCACAGATGTATGAAAGCACTCACTTCTTAAGCTACCTGGATGTCGTGTTATGGCTTCGGCTGAGAATAAATTGTTGATACACATTCACAGGGTTTTTGATACGGCCCTTACCGCGGCAGCTTTTTCCCTGGCCTATTCCATCAAGAAATACTTTCTCCCATATCCGATCGGCGGTCTTGAGGATATGCCGATCTATCATGCCGTGTTGTTTCTATCAATTATAATTTCTTATTCCGGTTTTGCCTCGAGCCGGTACCATCTGAATTACCGGATGACTATAACTTGGCGGTTTTTTTGGAAAATCACAAAACTTGTAACTCTCAATACGGCGGTGCTTATATTATGTTTATACGCCCTAAAGATCACAGACATCAGCCGGTTGCTGATAGGCATATTTTATAGCCTGAACATTTTGTTGTTGATGTTCAGTTGGTGGGTCATGTCGCTCGTCCGGGGAAAGACAGGGGCTGAACATGCTCTGCTGATCATTATCGGGAGCGAGGGAGAGGCTCGGGAATTCGTTAAATTTATAAGTGATAACCCTGACCTGAAATATAAGGTGTTGGGGTGTCTGGACATAGATGTCGATAGCGTCGGCAAGGCGGTCTACCAGGACGTTTGTGTCATTGGTACCGTCGAGCAATTGGTGCATTATTTAGATAGCGAGGTGGTCGATGAAATTGTCCTGGCCACGCCAATTGATAAACTGGATAAGGCGGGTGAGTACTTGGCAGTGGCCGAGTTAGTCGGCGTTCCGATCCGGATATTGCCGCATTGGCATTTGCAAAAGCTTCTGGCCGATATTCCTAAGTTCTACAACCTCCAGTTTGAAGAGTTCAATGGGGTGGCTACCTTACTCTTAACGGCTACTCCCTTCAAGCGGGGGTGGCTCCTGGTGAAAGCGGCCATGGATTACGTGCTGGCCGGTATCGGGATAGTTTTGTTGTGCCCATTGCTTGCAGCCATTGCATGCACCATCAAGATAGTGTCGCCTGGGCCGGTATTTTTCAAGCAAGAGCGGGTGGGGTTGTTCGGCCGCAAATTCACCCTATTCAAATTTCGGACAATGGTGGTCGGCGCGGAGAAGATGCAGGAGGAGATGACCCGCTATAACGAGGCGGACGGACCCGTGTTCAAGATAAAGCATGATCCTCGGATTATTCCCCGGGTTGGGACCGTGTTGCGCAAAACCAGCCTGGATGAATTGCCCAATTTGATCAATGTCCTTCGAGGCGAGATGAGCTTAGTCGGGCCTCGTCCGCCTGTTCCCTCTGAAGTAAGGAGCTATGACCTCAGTGAAAGACGGCGCTTTTCCATGAAACCTGGCTTGACCTGTATTTGGCAAATCAGCAAGGATCGGAACAAGACCGAATTTGAAGAATGGATGAAAATGGATCTCGAGTATATCGATAATTGGTCCTTATGGCTGGATCTGAAGATAATATTTAAGACCTTGAAGGTGGTTCTCTTCGGGTATGGGATGTAAAAAGGTTGGGTTACCGATTTGGATTACTACGAACACCAGGAGGCGCACCACGCCAATACATACCAGCTTATTGCCCGGGCTGGAGCGGTCATTATCGCTTTAACCCTGGTCGACAAAGGTATGGCTCTGGTGAAGGAAGTGCTCATGGCTCACCGTTTTGGGATTGCGGCCAGTCTGGATGTCTACAACCTGGCTTACGCCCTTCCTGGTCTGACCATGCTAATGTTTACCGGGGCCTTTGTGGCCTCGTTTGTCCCTCTCTATATCGAGTGGTCCAATCGGTCCAGCGCCACACAAGCGAATGCGAGGGCGTTGGCATTGTTTTATATGAGTATTTTATTCTTTGGAATTTTGGCCTTAGCCGTTTACATGTTGAGTCCGTTTATTTTTCCGGCGATGGGGTATGGTTTAGACGCGAACCAAAAAACGCTGGGCATAGGGATAGAAAAACTGCTTTCAGTATTGCTCCTGATTGACGGGGCGAGCATCATTTTGACGGGGTTACTACATGCGCGCAAGGATTTTGTCGGTTTGCATGTGGCCCCAATATCTGTAAATTTTGTTTCTATCGTCTTATTGCTCTGTTGCCGTCAGATGGGGATATACGTCTTGGCCTGGGGGATGGTGCTGGGGACTCTGGGCAAGTTTCTTTACATGGGCTTCAGCCTGCATCGGAGTGGATTTCGATTTCTGGATAAGGTGGCATTAGATAAAAGTGAGATTAATACATTCCTGTTGCTGGCCCTCCCCTTGTTGGGAGGTCAGTTGATTGCTAACTCCAACGTCTTAGTCGACCAGATGATGGCCACGCAACTTCCTCCCGGCTCCGTATCCACTTTAAGGTACGCCTACAGGATCAACGACCTTCCCACCCAGGTGGTCATTATTGCTCTTTCCAGGGCGATCTTTCCTTTCATTAGCGAAGCGGCGGCAGTCGGAAATTTCGATGACTTGAGGAATATATTTAAGTACAGCATTATCTTTCTCGGGTTTGTGACTTTCCCCATCACCTGCCTGGTGGGGCTGTTTGCGGATGACATTGTGGCCGTTCTCTTGCAACGTGGGGCTTTTGATGGGCATGCGGCCGAGCAGACCGCCAAGGCTCTGGTGCTTTACTGTTCAGGACTGTCATTTCAAGCCTATACCTATGTTAATGGAACCTTTTTTGCCGCCATGAAAAACACGATGCCTCTTTTTGTGATGGGACTGGTATCGATCGGGTTGAATTTTGGATTTAACCTGATGTTTATGCATTTTCTCGGCGTTGCGGGAATTGCGCTGTCCACGACTGCTGTTTCAGTAGTTGTGACATTGGTTTTTTTAGTCTTGCTGAAGCGGCGCCTCATGATAACAGACCTATCCGACCTGTATCACAGCTTGAGCAGACTACTGATGGCCGTGGCCTGTATGTTTGTGATGGGGTATCTAGCTTTGAAGCTGATGGGGAATTTAGGAATTAGCCGGTATGTCTACTTCCCGACGATTACGGTGCTGATTTGTTCATGCTACCTCGGGATAATCTGGTTATTCAAGACGAGGGATTTGGGAGTGTGCTTTGAGACGGTTTGGGGGACGATCAAGAATCTCAAAGGGCGTCCGCATTATGGTTGAGGTCTATGCCACCTGCGCATCGGGAAAAAATTCGCACCTGAGATGGTCGGTTGTATTTACCTGGTTCATCTATGGTCGGGTTGTCTTGTATTGGGGGACAATCTTCAGGTGGATGTATGTCTCCGCAATATGCCTGGGTGCAGCGGCATCCTTACCTTCGCCGTTGTTTGCACAGTATCTGCTGGATGATAACGCTAGTGTGCCGAAACAGTATCTGGTCGTGCTATCGGGCAATGTAACCAAGGAAAAATTCGGTGGCAGTCAGTGCCTGTTGTTCCTATCCCATTCCGCTGACAGGGTAGAACCTTATCAGGTTGTTATCCTTCCCTTTCCGCAAAGAAACTCCAGAAATTGTTTTTTTTGGGACTCCGCGACGAGTGCGATGACCTATTATTATGCTGATGAGATAGTGTGCGAGGTCAAAAGATCATATATTAAGCCGCCTAATGTCAACTTTTTTTATCTCAGTCCCAAATTATTGAAGAGCTCCGAGTCGTCGATTCAACATAAAGATGAGGAGAAAAAGCATATACTTAAAGTCGCTCTTCCAACTAAGGTGTTGGCTCAGGCCGGGAAGTTGGTCTTGCGAATAAGTAGTAATAGAGTCTCCGGATCTGTGTGGATTAAGGGATATGATAAGATACAGCACGCATATGTGCAATATAACGCGCAGTTCCAAGGCAAGAGGACCTATAATTTAGACTCAAGGAAGCCAATCTATAAATAGTACGTTCGTAGCCTATCAAAGAGCGGGGACTTTCTTACCTTCCTTCCGTCTACAAAATCTATGTACAAGGCAAAACTTCGGCCGAAAATATAGTGCCTGGTTCGGGGGGCATAACTTATGAAAAATCAGAATAGAACAAAGCCGTTGACTTACCTGATTTATGCTTGTGTTGTTTTGCTCTTGTGCTGGGTAATGACCTATGACGGTTATGCCGAAGAACAGTTGCCCCTGAACCAGATATCTCTTTCCCCGTGCGGATACGAAGGTGGCGGCCGGTTTACCTCTATCGCGATAGACCCGCGGCACCCGGAGATCATCTTCATCGGGTCTGATGTGTCGGGAATTTATAAAAGCGTGGATGGGGGGAAAAGCTTCCAGATGAAGGGCCAGGGGCTGGAGAGTTTTGCCGTGGCTGACATACTTATCCACCCTGATGATTCCCGGCAGGTCTTTGTCCTGACCGACGATGGGCTTTATGCGAGCCCGGACGGAGGGGAAACCTGGCTGAAGCACAGCGAGGAAATAAGATACAATTCCCGTCAGTTAGGAAACAATTTGATTCTGTGCTCCGGTGGTGGACTCTGGGTGGCCACGCCTGATAACGGAGTGTGGCAAGTTGAGCTGGGCGGCCCTACCGGCCGGCAGGCGCATCGCATCCCGGGTTTGGAGAAGTTCCAGGTAAACTGCCTGTCCCTCTTGGGTCCAAGTGTCTATGCCGGAACGGACCGAGGTGTTTTTCGGTTGATTGAAGAAAAATGGCAGCCATGGAGCGAGGGGCTGGACCCGGATCAGCGGGAGATTGTGAACATGGCGGCTCACCCGAACGGACGCCTGTATGTGGTGGAGAAGAGGCGCGGGGTGTATGTCTGGAATGGAGAAAAGATGCAGTGGGAGGCCCGCCGGCTGGGACTGATGCAGATGGCCGCTGACCGGCTGGCTGCATTCAAATTACTCGGTGTTGCCCCTCAAAATCCTGATTTAATTTTTCTGGGCATTTATCCGGAGACCTGGCCTCGTCTGCTTTACAAGTCGAGCGATGGAGGCAACTCATGGAAAAAGATAACTGAATTTCATTTTAAACCAGGCGCGCCTGAGACCTTTGCCAAAGGGCAAATGGACCTCGAAAAGATCGCTTTCTCTCCAGGCAACCCCCGCCGACTCTATCTCACGGATTGGATGAATGTGTGGCAAAGTCCCGACGAGGGGGAAAACTGGTACCAGGTTCATCGTGGACTTCAGAATACGGTCATCAACGATATTCGGGTACATCCTATGGCGCCGGCCCGAATTTTTCTGGCCGTGGCGGACAACGGGATTGTCGTCAGTAATGACCACGGCAAAACCTGGAAACGTAAAATGACCGGTCTTCCTGATGGCCATGCCCTGCAAGCGGCTTTCTCCGGTCAGGACCCCCAAAAAATATATGTGCTGATGAATCCGTGGAACAAGAAAGAAAAGAAGTTCTTCGTTTACCGCAGCCTCAATGGTGGTGAGAGCTGGGATGACCTGAGCTTCCCTGTGCCGGGAGACCCGTTGCCGAAACTGGGATTTGTTGATGGGGCGGCCACCAATCTGGCCGTAGATCCAAAAAATGACGACACCGTGTACCTGGGCGCGAACGGTTATGGAGTCTTTAAAAGTGTGGACGGAGGAAAAAACTGGAAACGCATGAACCAGGGCCTGACCACGCCTTATATCAAGGGGCCGCGGGCCCTGATGATTGATCCGGAGAATCCCAAAACTATTTATGCCGGCACTCTCCAAGGCGGGGTGTACCAGAGCATCAACGGAGGAGAAAGCTGGACGCCCATTAGTCCGGGTCATCCCTTTACCTTTGGGATGGCTATTGCTCCATCGAATCCGTCACGTTTATTGGTGGCGTGTGCCGAAAAAAAAATGATTATCAGTGAAGATAAAGGCAAGACCTGGAAGGTGGTCCAGCTTCCAGGTAAAGCGCCGGCCCACATCACGGCCTATGCCGTTGCGGTTCATCCCGCTCACCCCAATTTGGTGGTAGTTGGCACGCTGGCCTATTCGTACAAGGCCTCGGATGGGCTGTTTGTCAGCCGGAATGGGGGTGTTAGCTTTGAACCGTATCCCCTGGGGGACGTACCTCGGGTCAGCGTCAATGTGGTGGAGATGCCTCAATGGCCGGAGTGCCGGTTTCTGGTCGGGCTTAACGGATCAGGACCCTTTGAAGGCCGGATGGACAAATGCAACTGAGGGGAGGCGATTGGTCATGCGGGTGGTGTTTTGCAATAAATATTTTTTTCTTAATGGTGGGGTGGAAAAATATCTGGAGTATATGATGGAGCAGGTTACGGCTCTGGGACATACATCTATTCCATTCAGCGTCGCGTATGCCCATAGCTGGGATTCTGAGTACCGCAGATATTTCCTCCCGTCACCTGGTTCGTCGGGAGAACCTCATTATGCCGACATCAAGCTCGGATTCACCAATTGGCTTCGCTACGTGGACAGATGTGTTTATTCCTTTGAAGCACGATGGTACTTGTCCCGGCTCCTTGAGGCCGCGGGTCCGGTCGATATCGCCTATGTCCTCAATATTTATAACTACATGTCTCCGAGTATCCTGCATACCTTAAAAGCTCGCGGAATTCCTGTGGTTTTATTTTTGGGTGACTATAACTTGCTTTGCCCGTCTTATCTATTTTTGAGGGATGGCCGACCCTGCACCTTGTGTAGTCACGGGACCTATCTTTACGGAGCGCGCTACTGCTGCGTCAAGGGCAGTTTGGGGGCCTCGGCGCTGCGAGTCCTCTCTATGTATGTACATAAGTGGCTGAGGTTATACGAACTTGTGGACGCATTTGTGGTCCCCTGCCGGTTTATGCAAGAAAAGCTGATTGCCGGGGGGTTCCCGAAGAGTCGCATCCACATACTCAGTACGCCGGTGCAACCGGTCCCCATGTCGTTTACCGTCCAGAAGAAGCCTTACATCCTGTACTTTGGGCGGATAAGCTACGAGAAGGGGGTGGATACACTCATCGAAGCGGTGCAACGATTGTCACCTCCGACAAATCTTTTTCTGATCGGTAGAAGCTATGATGGCGAGAGGGAGCGGATAGAGGGCTTGATCAGGCCGGAGTATAAAGAATATATTCACTTTCTGGGCTTTAAAACGGGTGAAGAACTGTTTCGGTGGATTGCGGAGGCGCTTTTCACTGTGGTTCCGAGCAGGTGGTACGACAATAGCCCAAGAAGTGTTTATGAGAGTTTCCTATATGAAACGCCGGTGCTGGCGGCTGATATCGGCGGGATCCCGGAGCAGATTCAAGATGGTGTAACCGGAAAGCTAGTTGAACCGGATTCCGTGGATGGACTGGCTGATGGGCTCCGGTGGATGTTAAGTGATCAGGATCGGCTAATGGACATGGGGCGGGCGGGCAAGAAGTTCGTGTTAGAGGAGTGTAACATGGCCGCACACGTAAAGCAATTGCTGGAACTATTTGAAATGGTGAAAAAAAATGGCGCCCGGTAAGGCCCAACAAGGACCCGGCCATGATCAGGGGAAGAGAATCCAGGTGGTTGTCTTGGTCTCGACTCTGGTCATGGGAGGGGCAGAGCAAATGCTGATGGCCTTGCTGCAGGGGCTTAACCGAGAACGGTTCCAGGTTCTGGTGTATTTTCTCAAGGAACCGGGGATATTGGGGCAGGAGATTCCAAAACTGGGATATCCCATCCGGACTAATATCCTCAAGGGCTATGGTGATATCGCGGTGATCCCTCGGCTGGCCCGGCTATTGATTAAGGACCGGGCCGACATCGTGTTGCTGCTCAATCATCGGGACACTATCTTTTTTGGGGTGACGGCGGCGAAGCTGGCTGGGGTACGCGGAGTAATCAACTGGCATCATGATACCGCCAAGAGATATTCCATGCACCGGCTAACCATGTTGGGACGTCGAGTGTTCCATCTGTTGGGGGTCGACCGGGTGGTCGCCGTGGCCCAGGGACATAAGGAGTACCTGATCAAGAGCGAGGGGATATCCAGGTCCAAGATTGAGGTGATTTACAACGGTGTTAATCCGGAAAAATGCCACTCATCCTTGACGGTATCGGAAGCCAAGAGGCGGCTGGGCATTCCTCTGGAGAGTTTGGTGGTGAGCATGATCTCGGTTCTAAGGCCGGACAAGGCGCACGATGTGTTGCTGCAGGCGGCTAAGATTGTTCTAAGGGATTTCCCCACCGCGTATTTCATCATAGTGGGTGATGGACCTCGGAAGGGAGCGCTGGAAGATTTAGCCAAGGGGCTCGGCCTGGCCGGCCATGTCCTCTTCTTGGGGTTTCGGAGGGACATTGCGGACATACTGCGGGCGGTGGATATAAATGTGCTGTCCACCAAACCGGAGCAGGAAACCCTTTCTGTGGCGGTGATCGAGGCCATGGCCGCGGGAATACCCAGTGTCTGCACGGATGTGGGTTTTATGCGGGAGATCGTCCATTCCGGTGAAAATGGATTTTTGGTGCGCCTGGGAGATCCTCAGGATCTGGCCCAGAAGATTATGGTGATTTTCGGTGACGAAGAGCTTCGCCGAAAAATGGGCGCAGCGTCTCAGAAGGCCGTACAGGCCGGACTGACTGTAAAGCAAATGGTGACCGGTTTTGAAAACCTCTTTTGCACCTTAGCCGGGGACTCCCAAGTGGAGAGGATTCAGCCATGTTGACCAGGATGTTGCTCCCATGAAGATAGCCTTGCTGGTTGATTGGATGGAAGATGGACGGTGGCCGCTCTATCGGGCGCTCAAGGCTATTGGAATTCAAGTCAGCTTAATCCATACGAATAGTTCCAGGCCTAGTCGGAGCAAGGCATTAAAGGTATTACAGCCGCTTTTGTCATTCTGGAGGGTCGCGGTTTTTGCCGTTGTCGAAAGCCGGGAGTACCATGCGGTGTTTTCCTGGTCCATGCGTTTAGCCGTGTACTACGGGCTCCTCAATAGAATATTGTTGAGGAAGGTCAGACCCCGGCATATCGTGCGCGATTTTCACCTCACGCTGGACAGAAAGATTTGGTCTTACCGGTTACGGATCGCCCTGTTGCGAATGGCTATGCCTGGAATAGACTACTATATGTGCACGTCCCGGGCGGAAATTCAGATATATCATGATATGTTTGGGTTCGGCCGGGATAGAATCCGTTTCTACCCGGACTCGGCGCCGCAATCGTATTTAGACATAGGACATCTGGAAGAGACGAAAGATTATGTCCTCTCATATGGAAACAGTGACCGTGATTTCGATACGCTGGTGGCCGCGGCCGAGGGGATCGATAAAGAGATAATTATTCTGTCGCAAAACTATATCCCGCAAAGACCATTGCCCGGGAATGTGAAGCTCATCACTAAAAAAGTGTCTGAGGAGAATTTGATTGAGCTAATCAGGTCGGCGCGGGTAGTGGTGTTGCCCATGCAAGGCTATCGGGTGGCCGCCGGGCAGAATACCATGCTGGAGACGATGGCGTTGGGGCGGCCTCTTGTGGTGACGTCAAATCTGGCCACGATCGAGTATGGGCGGCATGGCGAGACAGCTCTTTTCTTTGATCCGGGGGACTCCGAGACGCTCAGTCGGCACGTTAATTTTCTACTCCAGGAACGGGAGAAGGCGGCCAAGATGGGTCTGGCCGCCAGGGAAGCGGTGCGCCACCTTTTTGAAGACCAGTTAAGGATCATCACCCAGATACTGGAGGACACCAGGAAAGCGTGAAAGCAGCCATCAGAAAAAAGCTAAAGGCGATACTTTGGCGCAGCGCCGGAATTCCGGGCTTGACCCAAAATATTCTTAGGCGGGCGACCGTGGTCGTAGGTTTTCATCGAGTGGTTGACGGCCACCGGTCCAGTGGTCTTGATTGCTCCCCGGCTCTGTTCAATGACTTGTGCCGGTTTTTCCGTGATCACTTCCGGGTCATTCCCTTAACCACCCTGGTCCAAGACATGAACCTGGGCCGCCTGGTCGGGGGAGAACTGGCCATTACTTTTGACGACGGTTACCGAGACGCACTCACCCAGGCCGCGCCGATTCTGCAGCACTACGGGCTTCCTGCCACATTCTTCTTGACCACCACATTTGTGGGCGCGTCCAAGACGCCCTGGTGGGACGCGGCTCAAGGCGTTCACCATCCATTTTTGACCTGGGATGATGTGGCTGAATTGCACCGGGAAGGATTCGAAATCGGGTCTCATACACGGGGACATAATGATCTGACGACTCTGTCGGAAATGCAATTGTGGGAGGAGGTCGCCGGGTCACGGGATGACATCTCCGCCCACCTCGGTGTGCCTCCGGACATGTTCGCCTATCCTTACGGAGGCGGACACCAGATCAATGACGCCGCCATAATGGTGATCCAGAAAGCGGGATTTTCTTGCTCGTGCGGACTATTCGGAGGTATCAACCTCCCGGGTGACGACCCGTTTAGGCTAAAACGCATCCCCATCTCGAATTGGTACTTGTCCTCCGCTCATTTTGGTGGTGACGTTCTCGTAACCGTGATACGGGAATTGTACCACCGCCGGAAAAGATCCTAAGATCCTGCCAGGTAGTTCTTGGCCAGAAATAACCTAGCATAAACATTAATATAATTACTCATGAAAGGTATTTCCATGCCTGTCGTGCTCGTATTGGATGGAGAATGGGAGTCTTCCCTGGCCATCGTGCGGTCATTAGGCCGAAAAGGAATCAAGGTCGTGGTTGGTTCCGCACGGCCGACATCGCTGGCCTACTTTTCCAAATATTGCCGAATTAAGTTTAACTACTCAGATCCATTAGTCAATATGACAGTATTTCAAAATGATTTATTGCATCATATACGACATAAGGAGTATGATTTAATCATTCCGGTGACGGATTCAACGATCTTTCCATTGATGCAAGTCAGAAACGCCGTTGAAAAGCATGCCCGGCTCGCCTTGCCCGCCAATACCGCTTTGGACTTTTTCATGTCTAAAGGCAAAACGTATGCGCTGGCGGGAAAATATAATATTCCCTTTCCGGAAACTTCATATGTCACGAATTCTGAAGATCTGGCCGGCTTGATTGATACTTTGGAGTATCCCGTGGTGTTAAAGCCTGACCGATCAAAAATATGGACCCCGGATGGCCGGGGGGTGTCTCTGTCTCCGGTCTTCATCTCGACAAAAGGAGAGCTGGAAAAGCATACCGAAAGAATGTTACAGGCCACACCGGTATTGATTCAAAAACAAGTGATTGGAGAAGTCATCGGTTTGGGGATTGTTGCCCGTCAAGGACAAATACTCACGTCATTTCAATTTCGAAGCAGCCATGAGACGCCCATTACCGGCGGCATTAGCTCTTATCGCATTACGGAAGAGGTGTCTGACGAGTTACTCCGGCACGCGACAAAGCTTATCCAGGAAATGGCCTGGGATGGCGTGGCTCATATCGAGTTCTTGGAAGAAACACAATCAAAAGAATATTATTTTATGGAGGTCAATGGAAGATTTTGGGCCTCATTGCCTTTGGCCGTTGAATCTGGAGCAAATTTTCCATATTACCTGTATGGGTTGCATAAAAATTATAGACTGGATTTCGATCGGCATTACCGGATTGGACTGTCTGCCCATCAGCTATATAGAGAGCTTGACTGGTTCAAAGAAGTTGTTTTCAAAAGAAATAAACATCGGGCCATAAAGAAAGAGCACCTTCCAACAGCTTCCCAAATCGTTAACGATATGATCCAATTACTTAGTCTCCGGCACAAAATTGATACGTTTGATCTAGACGACCCGGTTCCTGGAATGTATGATGTGGCGCGATGCTTCTGGAAAATAGCTTCTTCGTTGTCTCATCTAGTTTACCCCGGCGCACTATGAAGCTTCGGACTTTAGTCCATTAATATAAAGCGGTTATTCCAGCGCATCACGTTTACAGGGCGAATCCAATGGTCAATTTATTCAGTCGTTACACTCGCCTCGGCTGGCTGATCTTTTTTTTCACGTGGGGGACGTTCCAGGTAGCTGGGGACACACCCGTGTATGGCGCGACCTATTATGTGGCCGCAACGGGTGCCGACACCAACCCTGGAACCTCAGCCAATCCCTGGAAAACCATCACTAAGGCGGCCAATACCTTGGTGGCGGGGGATACGGTCTATATCACGGCCGGGACCTATTCAGAATCAGTAACGCCGAAAAACTCGGGTAGCCCCGACAACTACATTACCTATGCGGCTAATCCGGGTGATACCGTCACCATCGATGGCACCAACCAGATTGTGCCCGACCCCGGCGCTGATATCGGTGTGATAACGATTTCACAAATAAAATATATTAAAATTTCTGGATTTAAAATCACCAATGGGGCCGCGGTGGGTATTATGGTCGATCGTGCCGGTTATGTAACGGTTGAAAATAACTCTACCTTGAACACCGTATCATCCGGCATCCGGGCCTGGAGCAGCGATAATGTAATCATTGACGGCAATGAAGTGCAACAGGCTTGTAACGGCGGAGCGCAGGAGTGTATTAGCCTGTCCCAGTCGAGCAACTTTGAAGTAAGAAATAACGAAGTCCATTTTGGCGTCACCAACACCAGTGGCGGAGAAGGAATAGACGCCAAGAATGGATCTTATAACGGCCGAATTTACAAAAATAGCGTTCATAATCTATTTCGGATAGGTATATATGTGGACGCCTGGAACCAACAGACGTCTAATATCGAAGTATTCCAAAATATTATTCATGACTGTCAAGACTACGGCATCGTGCTGGGGTCGGAAATGGGCGGATTGCTCCAAGGCATTAAAGTTTATAATAATATTACCCATCACAATATGTTCAGCGGAATCTATGTATCCAGTGACGGTGCGTCGGTCTCCGGCCATCCTATGCAAGATATCCAAATCATAAACAACACTTGCTATGCCAACGGGTGGAACTGGGGTGGATGTGTTCTGATCAGCAACGCAAATGCGGATAACGTAGTGGTAAGAAACAACCTTTGTAGTCAAAATAATGCCTTTCAATTGTCTCTGGCCGCGGTGGGCAGAAATTTTTCAGCGGACCACAATCTGATCGACGGATTTAGAAACGCCTCCGGAGAGATCTTTGGTGACAACTCGGTGACGGCAGCTCCGCTTTTTTTGAACGCTTCTACTTCCGACCTTCACCTCACTCCATCTTCCCCGGCCATTGACGCCGGCTCATCGGTGGATGCTCCGGCTTTTGATTATGACGGTCGGTTTCGACCACAGGGTCAAGGGTGGGACATCGGCGCATACGAATATCCTAAAAATACAAACTTTGATTTCAACGGAGATGGGAAAGCCGACATCCTCTGGCGCAGCACCGACACCGGACAAGTCTGGATGTATCTGATGAATGGAATGTCCATTGCTTTTAAAGGAGTTATCGCTACCGTTAACGACCTGAATTGGCAGATTCAAGGGATCGGTGATTTCAACGGGGATGGGGAAGCCGACATCCTTTGGCGTAACACCAATACCGGGCAAGTCTGGATGTTGTTGATGAATGGACCGGCTATTGCTTCTAATGGACCCGTGGCTACCGTCAGCGACTTGAATTGGCAGATTCAAGGGATAGGCGATTTCAACGGGGATGGGAAAGCCGACATCCTTTGGCGTAACACCGATACCGGGCAAGTTTGGATATTGTTTATGGATGGAACGACTATTTCTTCCAATGGCCCCGTAGCCGCCCTCGGCGACTTGAGTTGGCAGATTCAAGGGATAGGTGATTTCAACGGGGATGGGAAAGCCGACATCCTCTGGCGCAACACCAACACCGGACAGGCCTGGATGTACCTGATGGACGGAACATCAATCGTTTCTCAGGGGCCTGTTGCCACCCTCGGCGACTTGAGCTGGCAGATTCAAGGGATAGGTGATTTCAACGGGGATGGGAAAGCCGGCATCCTCTGGCGCAACACCAACACCGGACAAGTCTGGATGTACCTGATGGACGGAACGTCAATTGCTTCTCAGGGGCCTGTCGCCACGCCCGGCGGCTCAAATTGGACGATTCAAGGGATAGCTGATTTCAACGGGGATGGGGAAGCCGACATACTCTGGCGTAACACCAACACCGGACAAGTCTGGATGTACCTGATGAACGGGACGTCTATTGCTTCTCAAGGATCTGTTGCCATTGCCGGCGACTTGAATTGGACGATCCAAGGGATAGTGTTTAATTGCATAAAGTCGCGATAGTATTTTTGATCTGTGAACCCTTTACGTGTTTTTTTCGCCATATAAATGGCCATGGTAATAGACCATGTTAATAATATTGATCTACTGATATGACCCCTTCCTGTTAATCCTATTGCCCGCTCGCCCCTAAGAGGGGTGGGCAACCAGAGAGACACCAGCGACGGCGGCAGCACTCTTGGGGAATTTACAGCAAGAGCTTTACACTACTATTTCGGCCATGCCCGCCACCTTAAACATTGACATACTTGTGGCTAATTCCCCTGCGTTTGATGCATTTTGTTGAATCACTTTATCAACTTCATGAACCCCTCTAACTATTTGATCAATGCTGTTCATCTGTTCCTTGCCGGCAGTGGAAATTAAAGAGACTAAATCCTTAACTTTATAAATCTTATCTGAAATATTGCCAAATGCCTGATCCAGCTTACCGATAAGGTGTGTTTCAACTTCAATTTTATGTATAGTCCCTTCTATAAGCTTTTTTGTGTTACTTGCAGCTTGAGCTGTTCGTATTGCGAGCCTTCTAACTTCAGTTGCAACAACGGCAAAACTATTACCAACTTCACCTGCTCTTGCTGCTTCAATGGCGGCATTCAATGCTAACAAATTTGTTTGAAATGCTACTTCATCTATAGAATTGATTATTTTTCTTATATCTACGCTTGTTTCTGAAAGTTCACCTATCGATATGGACAATTCCGTCATCAATTTTTTAGAATCGTTAATCATAGCATCAATTTTTTTCATTAGATCATCAGTATAAATGTTATTTTCTGTATTTCTTTTTGTCATTGAGGAGATTCCTTCTAAAGAAGCAGAAATCTCCTCAATAGCGGCAGATTGTTCCATAGTTCCTTCAGCCACATCTTTGGAAATATTAGAAGCCTCTCCAACACCTTGCCCTACCTTTTCACATATCTCATTTAATGATTGAATAACTAAACCAATTTCATCTCTTTCTTCAGCTAAAAGTCTTTGTGAAAAGTCACCGGAGGCTACTGTTACAGCAAGATTTATAGTATTATTAAGTTGAGCGGAAATCACATTAATAAAGGGAATCAACACCGCCAGCAAAGAACCTATGCTGATAACGCCAATTACAACTAGCTTTATCATAAATGCATTAAGAGAAATATCCGGCGTTTTATATAAAACCGAATAGACAAATAACAGAAGCACAGCTATATTGCCGATACCTGATAATAATGTAACTACGTAAAATCTTTTCCTAAGGCCAAAATAACCTGTGGATATAGGAATATTTAAAGCCCATCTTTCAAATCTATTCAAAAAGAAAATAAAAAAAGGCATAGAATAAGCTAAAATGATTGGTATGCCAAAAAGCCAAGAAAGAAGATATTCTGTTGGCTTGATAAAACTTTTTCCCAATAAAGCCGTATTTGGTCCAATGAGACAATATACGCACTCGGAAAAAATAAAAAAATACGGAATGAACGATAAATACTTATTAATCTTTTTCGTATTTTCTTTCCCTGGATTTCTGTGACATGAAATAATATTATTCAAAATCCGATTTAATATAAATACAATCGTTGACACAAAAACCAATACATATATAATTAGAACTGGGGATAACATCAACTGAATTAATTCATTTATGCTAACTAGTTCTGAATACCAATTCATAAGAAGCCATGCAACAGGAGGTGTCAAAAAGCCCCCGATGAACCATAAAAATATTCCATTTTTCATTTCCTTATTCATAATTTAGTGTCCATTTGTAGTCGTTGTTAAGTTTGAAGTTTTACGCCAATTGTATTCTAATTTCTGCACTCAGGAATTGCTGAAACTTGATGTTCAACTTTTTAGTTTTTGACCTTGGGTGAGGTTGGATAGTATAATCCGGGATTGTTCATATAGGAGCTGCTCCCTTGCAGGAGCAACTGGTGTGAGTTTGCTGGCTTCTCACTGCATTGCGAGAAGTTTGTGATCCAACTAGGCCACTTGCTGCGGTGAAAGAGGAAAAGGCGATCAAGGGGTTGACTCATGATCAGGCTTCAGCTTGACCCTTCGCAGTACAACTTTTTTGGTCAGCTTTACCAGCTTTCATCATCCGTGTGGTCTAAAAGGAAAACCTCCTCAAACCCGGTCGAAGAGTACCATACTTCGATCAAGCTTTCAACTGTCAAGAAAAAAAACTTGAACATCGAGTGAAAGGGTAACCTGTTACCTTCTTCTGCCGGTAAGTTGCTGCTGATAATATTGCCAGGTTGTTCGCATGCCCTCCGCAAATGGAGTGAAACTGAAGCCGGTTGCTGTGCAGATTTTTTCGCACGAATAGATTAGGTGCTGATCCAGCGGGAAGGGCAAAGGAATCCCACATTGATCTATATAAGACGGTGAATGTTTCTCTATTACGAGTCGGCGGCCGCTTATTTTTTCCAATACTTCCACCAGCCTGTGATAAGAAACCAATTCAGGACTGCAAACATTGAATGACTCTTCAAATACCCGGTCGTTATGAAGACAGTTTAAAATCAGAGAAGCCAGATCGTCCACCCAGAGAAAGCTGAAAAGAGGCAAGCCTGTCTCCGGGATGATGATCGTACGGTTGTTTTCAATCAAATCAAAGAAATATGATTCGCGCGGGGCGTAATTGTAGCGGCCATAGATGATGGCCGGCCGCAGAATCGTGTGGCGGAAACCGTTTGTGTGGCTTAATGCGGCCAGCTCGCATTCGGCCCGCCACTTATCAAGACCGTAATTTGCGTAGGGTCCCAGTTCCGGCTGCGGAGCCGAAACCTTATCTGCGGATTCTTTCACGGGTAGATCGTTGGTCTCTGCGTAAATCGTCGTCGTGCTGATAAGAATGTATTGATCCACTGATCCGGCCAGGCTGTCGATCATAGATCGGATGTGCTCCGGCGTATACGCGCAAAAGTCAATTACGGCAGTCCAGTTCAGGGCAGGAATGCACGCGCTGATTTGGTCCGGCCGTTCCCGGTCGCCCACGATTTCTGTAACCCCATCGTAATTGAGAGTAAGATTGCCGCGATTAAAGACAAATATATCGAACTTTTTTCGTTCGAGCAATTTCTCGATGAAGACTCGTCCGGCAAAATAGCTTCCGCCAATAATCAGTAAATTTTCCATGAAACCACACCCAATGGTTTACCACCTCAAGTATTCGTGGGCCTGAAATTTTCTTGGTAATCGCAACAGCGAGGTCCAGAAGAAAGTCTATGTTTTTAGTCAACGGGATATCTAAGCACCATGACGGTTTCCACTTCCTCAGGCTGAGCAGCCGATGCCAATTTTTCTATTTTTTGGGCCGCTTCGAAGCTGATGTATTTTTCGCCGCATTGCTCGCACAACTCGGCTGGAACGTCCTTAACCACATATAATCGGCCGTCGAGACGGTAGTCGAAGTTTCCCACCACCACCGGCGTTATTATGCCAGTACAGAAAGGACAATTGCTTCTGTGGCTCTTCATGTTTTCCTCTTCAAACCGGGACCGGGTTTGGGGGTTAACCCACATGGGGAAGGCAGGCTCATAAACAATAAGAACCGAGAGACCCGATTCTGTGGAACCGGCAAACATCACATGCCACGGTTTAGCGCCCTCAAAGCCGAGAGCCACGTAAAAGGGCCCGCGCTGCGGGTGGGTATGAACTTCAATCACCTTTCCCGAAGACATCACTGAAATGATGAGCGATAGGGTCACCCTTCCGGCCAAAAGCTCCCGGATTACGTGTTCGGAGAGAAAAATCTCCCTGCTCCGGATTACGTCCTTGACCCATTGAAGATCCGAGTTAGTGGGCATGGATAATGACTCCCGTCAGGCTATGGCGGATCGGTTCCGCTAAATCTCAAGTCCCACAGAATAGGCGTCGGCGATAGCGGCCGGCATGTTACCGGGGCGCTTGCAATCGCCCACCAGATAGACCCGCTCAACTACTCCTTCCAGTTCTCTCTGGAGTCCGTCATCCGGTTTTTCCCCCGTAGCCAGAATTATCGTATCTACTTTCAGAACGCCGCGCGTCCTTTCATTCTCCCAACTTATCCCTTCGGCGCTAAGCTCTCGGACAGGGGTGCGCGGCAATAGCTTGACGCCTTTTTCTCTTAGCTCGAGCAGCAGGGGTATCCGGATGATAGCCGGCATATCCGTTCCGATATCGTCGAGCATCTCAAAAACTGTGATGGCGTGCCCTTGAGATGAGAGCATCTTGGCGGTTTCAAGCCCGACCATTCCGCCTCCGATAATCGCCACCGTCGGACCAATGGGCTTGTATCCGCCGATCACTTCGGTAGCCGGTATGAAACTCGCTCCCTGGCAAAACTTTAGTTGAGCCGGCAAAACCGGCCGGCTTCCGGTGGCCAGCACCACCACATCGGGGCCAAACCGTTTTATCGCGGCCGAATCAGCCTTTTTCCCCAGGGCAATCTTAACACCCTGTTTTCGGGCGGCACGATCCAGGTAGTCCAGCAGTTCGGTGAATTCTTCTTTTCCCGGCGGAGCGGCGGCCAATTGCAGCTTACCGCCGACAGCCTGATTCCTCTCCCATATGGTTACGTTATGGCCACGGGTAGCCGCGCCGAGGGCGGCTTCGAGTCCCGCGGGCCCGGCGCCGACAATCAGGACCTTTTTCTTTCGGGCGGCTTGAGCCTGTGACATCGGCAATTCATTTTCCCGCCCAAGTTGCGGATTGGACATACACGTTATGGGCCGGCCTTTCTCGATATTGCCAACGCACCCCTGGCAGCAGGAAATGCAGGGACGGATGTCTTCGGCCCGGTTTTGCCGGGCCTTCAACGGCCAGTCCGGGTCCGCGAGCAGCGGCCGCCCCAGGGCGATCATATCCGCTTTATTTTCCTGAAGCACTTGCTCGGCAAATTGGACGTGGCGGATCTTATTGACCGCGATGACCGGAATGGAAACCGCTCGTTTAATTGCTGCGGCCAAATCTACGATGCAGCCTTCGGGCATACCGATGGTTGCTTCAGCGGGAATGAAGTCCTTGTCCCATAAAACGCTTGCAAATCCGACTGATATATGCAGGGCGTCTGCCCCGGCGTGCTCCAAGGCGACGGCAATGGCGGCCAACTCCTCAGGGGTGTTTCCACCTTCAGGTTCCTTGCCGTTCATTCGGCAAACTATGGGAACGTTAGCGCCGACCGTGGTCCGAATGCGCTTCACGATTTCCAGTACAAACCGCATCCTGTTTTCGAGACTTCCCCCATATTCGTCGGTGCGTTTGTTGGACCAGGGTGAGAGGAACTGGCCGCAAAGATACATGTGGGCGCAGTGGAGACCGATCATGTCAAACCCGGCCCTGACCGCCCTTTCGGCAGATTGTTCGAACCGGGTGATAATGTTTTGAATTTCATCGGCGGCGAGTGGTTTGGGCACAACGTGGCCGGGAGAAGGATGGGCCAAAGCCGAAGGCGCAACGGGCAGCCGTCCTCCGGTCCTCTTTAGACATCCATTGTCTGAGGCTATCTGCCCCGCCCGTCTGCCTGCATGCGAGATCTGCATGATGGAGGCAGCCCCCTGATTCCGGATGCCGGCAGCCAGTTTCGCCAGCCCCGGCAAATATCGGTCACTATCGATTGCCAGTGGGTGATCGGTGTTGTTTCCGATCGGACAGTCGACTATTCCGTCCTCTACACTGATGAGGCCGACGCCGCCCCTGGCCCTCCTTTCGTAGAACCGGATCATTTGATCGCTGACATATCCTTCCGCCCCAAAATGGGTGGTCATAGGCGCCATAACTAGGCGGTTCTGAACCTCTATCGCTCCGATCCGGATAGGCTCGAATAGCTTCATGATCTAGTTTGTCCTCACTCGTCCTGATGGTTTTTCGTCTTAAGACCGGCCAGGTGCCCCTCAGCCTGGTCCAAATCTTTAAACCCACCCTTTTCGGTTAGTCTTTTTAGCATTTTGAGCGTCAGGTTTTCCCCATCGGCCAGGGCCTTACTGGTCTGTTGATAATATAATTCGATAGTAGTTTGTCCATATGTTTCCAGTTCGCAGCGAAGGTAGACGCTAAAATTCTTGCCGTCATCTGTAGGTTCCATTCCCCTGCATACTGCGCTATAGAGATGGGGATATTTATCTTTGACCTCGGCCTGCCAGTCGGCATCGAGAGCGACAATCTTTTCTATCAGCGGGTTAAAATTGGTCCTGGGGATGAGGTTGTCCATGCGGGCGTATTTTTCGGCCAGGAGGTTCCGGCCTACAGCTTCCGCCTGGAGCAGATCATTAAGATAAGAGATGAGAATATCCTCGGTCCACATCTCGAAGATACTGGCCCGAATTTTGCGAAATGTTTCCGGAGATTGCTGGCAACTAACGGGATAGGCGCTTCTCACCCTTTGAAACATTTGCCATTCGCAGTCAAGAATCACGTCAACCAGCTCCTGGACTTTTAAAAGTTCTTCCATTTTTATCGCCCTTAGTTGTCTTCGCCTTCCGGCGCCTGAAAAAATTCACAAAGTGAAGCCAGCCTCAGTCCCTGACCGTTGCGTCTTGATCTTCACTTCCGCTTTTGTGGCCCGGTTTGAGACCCTGTTTCGTCCCCATCCCGACCATTCCGCCAATACTTACCTGAACGATTCCGGCCTCGACGATCGCTTATTTTTCTATCCGTTTTTTTACTCTTTTTCCACCAACAAGCCCTTCAAGGCTTTTTCACAAAGTTCGTCTTCTTTTTTAACCTCTTCAAGTGTCTTGAACTTATTGAAGTTCGTCTTGGCTTCGCGGCCTTTTCGGAATTTGAGAAACTCCATACCCGTTTGGGGATAAATCGCGCCGATCAAGACGTCGTCAATATCATCGGCCAGGTCACCCAGGGTTTCTTTCACCTTGTCTAATTCCGGTTCCAGAACGTCGGCCGGCCGGCAGGTGATGGGTTTGTCGCCGCGGGGGTACTTCTTTAAGACGATTTCCTGAATTTCAGGTGAAATGGGTGTCGGGGTTTCTCCATACAGGCCGTAAACCAGGTCCTTGACCTCATTGGAGATGAATTTATACTTACCGAACAAGGCGTTAAACACGGCCTGAACACCCACGATCTGGGAGGTGGGGGTGACCAGGGGCGGGGTACCCAGTTCTCGCCGGGTGATCGGGAGTTCTTTATAGACTTCGTCAATCCGGTGCAGAGCGTTGGATTGTTTCAGTTGGGTCACCAAGTTGGAGATCATGCCCCCCGGAATCTGGTGAGCCAGAACGGCCGTGTCGATCACCGAGTGCTTGGCCCAGCCCAAGAAATCCCTATATTTAGGGAAGATCGTTTCCAAATATTCATCTAGCTTGAGTAGTTGATCCAGGTCCAGGCCGGTGTCGCGAGGCGTCCCCATCAGGGTCACCACGAGCGGTTCGATAGCCGGCTGGGAAGCCCGCATGGCAAAGGGGGCCAGCGCAGTGTCGAGAATGTCGACTCCGGCTTCAATGGCTTTCAGGTAGGTCATGGAGGCCATGCCGCTGGTGTAGTGAGTGTGAAGTTGAATGGGGATATTAATTTCTTTTTTGAGAGCCGTGATCAGATCATAGATGTCATAAGGGGCCATCAACCCGGCCATATCCTTGATGCACAGAGAGTCCGCGCCCATGTCC
The DNA here is from genome assembly GCA_015233285.1 of Deltaproteobacteria bacterium. Next base: position 32,075 of record JADFYA010000005.1, read on the forward strand.
TGAATCTGCTTTGACTTATTAATGAAGTATTCCAGGTTGAAGACCGGGCCGCCAAGCCGCCGTTCGGTCAAGGAATAACAGATACATCCCTGAAAATGCTTGTTTTTTTTCTTGATCATCTTGACTACGGTGTCAAAATTTCGGAAATCGTTCAGGGCATCAAATGTCCGGAAGATATCGATCCCATTTTCTGCGGCACGATCCACGAAGGCCTCGGCCACATCATCCGGATAGTTCCGGTATCCCACCAGGTTTTGACCTCGAAGGAGCATGGAAAAAGGCGTTTTCTTGATATACTTCTTGAGCGTTCGGGGGCGTTCCCAGGGATCCTCACCAAGGAATCGGTGCATGGTGTCAAACGTGGCCCCACCCCATACCTCCATCGCCCAAAATCCGACCTTATCCATCTCTTCTGCGATGGGCAACATATCTTCGGTCAGCATCCGGGTGGAAAAAAGTGATTGATGGGCGTCCCGGAAGGTGGTGTCGAAGATTTTAACCGGGTTTGGCGCCGGCGCCGATAGATCCTGTGACATTTGATTACCTCCTGAAATAGCTAATAAAATATTCAAACAAGTCGATTCTGCCGATATTCCTCTTTTTTTTATTGCCGGCAGCCTCTGGTTCCGGGGGGAGACGGATTGGCCGCGGCCACTTTCTGCTCATAAAGAGGGAGACTATGACCGAAGCTTATGTGGCGCGCCGCTTCTCCTGCATGTCAGTTGCAGTACCTGCAGGACGGGTTCCTCTGGATGTGAAGTTCTGAAATATCCATTTCCAGCAAATCTATATAAAGCATCCGACCCACCAGCAAGCTCCCTTTTCCCAGAATATATTTTATTATTTCTGTAGCCTGGAGGATTCCAATGATCCCGGGCGATACTCCGATGACCCCGGTTGCCGGCCCCGGAGTTAAGATGGGGTATAAGCAGCGATAACAGGGGCCTATACCCGGGACGATGGTCATGACCTGGCCTTCGAATCCTGAGACGGCGCCGTACACCCAGGGTTTTTGCGCCAGAATACAAGCTTCGTTAATCAGGGTCCGGGCATCGAAATTGTCAGTGCAGTCGACGAGCGCATCAAATTCCTTGAGAACTCGGGCCAAATCCATGGCCGAACTGATCCGCATGGGATAAACGCTGACCTGGGTTTCAGGGCTAAAAGAGGTGATCGTCTGCTTGGCGGAAAATACTTTTTGCATCCCCAGGCGATGTGGATTATGTAAAATCTGGCGGTTCAGATTGGAAACTTCAACACAATCGTCATCAGCAATACCAAGAGTTCCTATCCCTGCCGCAGCCAGATAGAAC